>JAUUWD010000103.1 GCA_030589225.1 Desulfobacteraceae bacterium
ATGAATCCCAGGCCAGGCTTGGGTCTGATTCGTTATTGATTTTTCGAAATACATCCGTAAATCGAAGTATCCTTCCGGCCCCCAGCTCATAATCCTGAACCCAGGACCTTTTGCTATCCGGGTCGTAACGTTTAATCTTTAATGTAATAGTATAGCTGTTTTTCATTAGTATTTTCTCTCAATCACGGCAAATTTTTCATAATTCTCACCCCTGGCCTCATAAATACTCATATCTACCGGACGTTCACCTAAGGTTACCTTGCCGAACTCTGTCATATGGGCTAAGGTGTGATAGTTAAACTCGTCTTTTCTCTCCGGGAAATCTTCGCGAAAATGTCCGCCCCTCGACTCTCTTCTATTCAGGGCGCCTTGCACGCAGATCATGGATACCGCCAAGAGGTTTTCCAGTTCCCAGCGTTGGATGAGTTCCTGGTTCATAGTGAGGCTTTTGTTGGATAAAAAGATATTTTCCGAACGTTCTTGGAGTTCCTTTAACGTCTCAATCGCCTCTATGAGTCCGTCTTCCTTTCGGAAGATACCCACTTTTTCCGTCATGAGCGTTTGCATCTCCTGCCGGATTTGCCCGATATTTTCTTTTCCTTCACCCTCCATAAATCTTGAAAACAGAGAAAAGGTCATCTCTCCCGCATCTCCTGGCGGTTCATTCGAATCTACCTCGAGAAAATCCATGGCCTTCTCTCCGGCGATCTTTCCCATAGTGATTAATTCAAGAATGGAGTTTGTGCCGAGACGATTAAAACCGTGAAAACTGGCCGCCGCACATTCCCCCACCGCAAACAGACCTGATATCAGCTCCTCCCCACTTTTTTGAACCTCCCCGAATTCATTGGTCGGGATACCCCCCATATGATAGTGAACACTGGGTCGAACAGGGCAGAGTTCTTTTTTAGGATCGATGTTGACAAATTTCCTGAAAAATCCCGTAACCTCCGGGATCTGCACATTGTGAACATAGTCTGACAGGTGCCGCAGGTCTATCCAGACATGCTCAATATTGTGGTCCGGATTTAACACACCCCTTCCCTCCCGAACCTCAGTTTCGATCGCACGCGCCACGAGATCGCGAGGGGCCAGTTCCCTCATCTTGGGGGCATACCGTTCCATAAAGGCTTCCTGATCCCTGTTACGCAAAATGCCTCCGACTGACCGCAACGTCTCGCTGGCCAGAATACCGGGCCCCACGATTCCCGTTGGATGGAATTGAACCGCCTCAGTATCCATTATCGGCAGTCCCGCCTGGAGAATTAGAGCAAGTCCGTCCCCGGTATTCTGGCGACAATTTGTGGTAACCCTGAATAACTGCCCGCTACCGCCCATGGCAAGGACCGTGGCCTTTGCCATGACTCTGACAAACCTTCCCTCTTTTTGTTTGAAGATCACGGCCCCTGAACACCGGTTTCCTCTGAAGATGAGTTCTGTTGCAATGGACTGGTTTATGAAGGAGATGCCTCCCCTCAGGGCCTCTCCCCAAAGTGTGTCGACAATGCCCTTTCCGGTTCGATCGGCCTCGAAAACCGCACGAAATGCCGAAGCCTCACCAAAATTCAGGGTATGACCGCCGAATGTCCTCTTGCTCAGATTCCCCCCTTCGTCCCGGCTGAAATGCATTCCATGATTTTCCAACCACACAATCTGATCCCATGCTGATTCAATGATCTTTTTGATGATATTCTGGTCAGCAGCGCAATCAGAGCCTTTCCATGTGTCGAACATGTGATAAATGGGTTTATCAATAGGATCCTTTGGATCCACAGCGGCCAATCCCCCCTGGGCTGTAGTGGTATGGGACTTTCGAACATGTCCGACTTTAGTTACAGCCACAACCTTTGTTCCGGGTCTTTTTTGTAAAATCTCCACCGCACACCGCAGACCGGCCCCACCCCCTCCGATGATTAAGACATCACACTGCTCAGTTGAATTAATTCGAAATCTATTCCCCATAAAAAAGTCCCTTATTGTCAAATGGCAATAGTCAGCCTGATGCCGGCCCAGGCGAAGATCACCATGACTAATATGACCAGGACAGCCAATCCCATTCGGAAGACCCGAAAAGAAATATAGTCTCTTGTCACAGATATTAATCCATAACCGGCGTGGTAAATCACCATAACAATCAGACTTAGATCAACAAACTTGATGAACCAGTTTTGCATCCTCATAATTACTATATTCGCTTCTTTACCAACCGAGGGATTAAGATGCATGAACAGGAGATGGGCCGGCACCATGACCAGCAGAAAGACACCGGTGATTCTTTGAAGTTTCCACAGCAACGAATGTTGCGTTTTCCAGAACTTCGATGCAACCCCATACGTAAGGGTTAGGGCGGCAATAAGCATTGTCAGCCAGTAAAAAACCGGGGATACGCTCTCGGGGCCCATCATCATCAAAACGCCTAAAAGCGCTACGTATACAACGGAAAGCCCCAACAGATAACGGATCATGGTTCCATCGTTTCTCATTTCAAAGCCTTCGTAGAGGATCAACCTGCCCCCGTTCAGGGCGTGAAAGATGACCGGTATCGCTAACGCCCACTCTAAAAGCGTAAAGAGGAAAGAGCCATAAACCTTCATTGTGGCATCGTAGAGAGGAGGAGAAGAAAGGGACAAAAGGGTATAGGTATGAAACCACATGTAGGCAACTAAAATGAATCCGGCAATTCGATGGCACCATGCGATGACATAAGGCCATCCCCTGGTTTTGGCATAAAATGAAACGACGGGTATGCGATCCAAGACACCTAAAATCGAACTCTCTAAGTTTTTTGCTATATGCAACTTAAAACTCCTTATTCAAGTTGCTCCATGGCGGCCAAAAAAGGCCCGAGGGCTACCTCAATATGCTGACGAACTACCTTTTCTATCTCTTCCGGAGAGACTTTTTTCTCTTTAAATAGATCTATAATCTTACGATGAATCATTAAAGAATTTCTAAAATCCTTTTTATAATATTGATATGTATAACGATGCCACAATGTATGCATACGCAGATTGCGGAGGTGGGTGATCAAGGTTTCATTTTTCGAGGCATTGATAAAGATTTCATGGAATGCAACATGATACATTGAGTAGCCTCTGAAATCCTCTTTTTTTACCGCCTCTTTCATATACTCAAAGGTCTCTTCCATTTCCTCGATATCTTGTTTAGCGAGATTTGGATAAGCCAAACGGGCTGCAAGTCCCTCTAAGATGGCCCGGACGGGAAAGTTCGCTTCAATGTCCTGCCTGCTAATTTTTTTTACAAATGCGCCTTTACGGGGCAGGATCTCAATAAGACCTTCCTTTTCCAGGACCCTGAATGCCTCCCTTAATGGAGTACGGCTAACACCAAACTCATTTTTCAATCTATCTTCAAGGAGCTGGTCGCCACCTCTAAGTTTCCCGGTCAATATATCATCTTTCAGTGCCTTGGCGATCTGATCAACCAGTGTAACGGACCTAAAAGCACTTTGGCCTCCTGTTTGACCTGCACGGGAAAAAATGGCCGGGTTTATTTTTTGATTTGGTGTTGTTCTCATTGGCATCCAAAAAAATTATAAAACTTAACCCTGAAATATTTCGGTTACATCATCTACTTCTTCAAGGGCTAAGACTAAATCTATAATTTTATTTATTTCGTCTTTTGTTATTATATTTCCGCAGAGTTTATTGAACTTGCCGATCAGTTCTTTTTCGGAAAATGGATTCTCCGGGTCTCCCTTTGGGTATTCGCAATATCCTTTATATCTTTTTCCATTTGCCAATTTTATCTCCACCCGGGAAGGCCATTTATGAGGATATAGGCGGGTGAGTTCCGGATTTGCTTGAAAAGAGATAATGTCCATAAGTCGGAGTATTTCAGGGTTATCGAGCCTTTCATCTGTAAAATCATCTAAATCAACATGTCCAAAATTAAGCGCCGTGGCAACACAAAAAGGCAGATTGAATTTGGCAAGATAGGGTGTATTAGCCTCTACTTCTTCCAGCAGATCAAGGGCCTCCTGATATATATGAATGGTTACGGATTGTATATCTTTTACATCCGCGTGTTTATCTCCCCAGGCCTTCAGGGCCGCCTCAATAGCGGAATGGGTATGCCCGCAAGACGCATAATATTTTATAGAATTTCTTGCCGTATGAAAGGTTTCCCCTAATCCGTCAGTCAGGATATCCAGATCGTAGTCATCGGATGTGGCCTTTAGGAATCCTTTTTCCCCTTCAAAGATACGACTGGAACCGGTGAAACCCTTTTGCGCCAATAAAACGGATAAGAGCCCGTTCATGGATGATTTGCCGGGGTGAAGCTGTTTGCTCATGGCCCCTTCAGTCAAAAATTCCCACAGACCTGAACTCTGGGTTCCGGCAGAACCAAGTGCCCATACAAAAGGCCCCGTATCTAAACCCAGGACCTTTGCGGCCCCTGCTGCCGCGCCAAAGGTGCCGCAGGTTGCCGTCGTATGCCAGTATTCATAATGACTCTTGCCAGCGGCTAAGGCGGCCCTTATCCCGGTTTCATATCCCGTGAGAATACCAAGGATAAGTTCACGACCGGATACATGCCCTTTTTCACCCGCAGCAAAAACAGCCGGTAGTATGGATGCGGCAGGGTGAAAGATGGATTGACGGTGCAGATCATCCATTTCCATCACATGAGAGGAGGCCCCATTGACCAGGGCTGCTATCAGAGATAAATGCCTGCTATTAGTTGGAATAACAGTCGCCTCCGAAGATCCTTTCATGTCCTCTGCAAGGGAAAGCATACTTTGGGTAGGGGGTTGAGAAACACCGGCAAAGGCCGAGGCCAGCCAGTCTAAAAAAAACGTTTTTAACCGGTAGACCAGGTCATCCGGCAGGTCCTCGTACCTGAGGGCGCAGAAAAATTGAGCCAGTCTTTGGGATATTGTTGGTGATGTCGGCATAAGATTACCTCTTGAAATATCTGGAATTTGTTAAAATCAATTGCCTTTCAGTACAGCAACTTTGCCCCATCCGACGTACGGCACAAGGCGCAAGGCTTTGGGCGCAGGATTAAAAAAAATTTCCCCTGTGCCTTGCGCCTTTAATCAAACCCATCATTCCAATATTTTCCCCTCTGTTTCGGCAGGGACAGGGCTAAGCGGGGTTAGATCCATCTATTCCTCATACAATTTACGAATAGTGATTGCATTTACCTCACAGGCTTGAAGACAGAGGTCGCAAAGGGTACACTCATCCTCATTTGCTTCCACTGCTTTCGGATAATCACCATTTGATGAGAAAATATTGACAGGGCAGACCCTGATACACTCCCCACATTTTTCAATACCAGAGCACCTGTCAAGATCTATGCCGAGTTTTATAAATTCACTCATATGTATCTCCGTAATAACGCAATCACCTTTTCTTATCGATTGCTGCGGCTAATGCCAAAATGTCTTTAGACCGTTTTACTACAGGGTAGTCAATAAATTTTCCTTCTAACTGGATCGCTGCCATACCCGCAGCCTCTGCCTCTTCAAAGGCCTTAACGATCTTTTCGGCCTTTTTGATTTCTTCAGGGAGAGGGGAAAACATTCGATTGCAGGGCTCAACCTGATTGGGGTGAATCACTAATTTGCCCTGGAACCCCAACTCCTTTGCCCGCCTGGCGTCAGAAATCAATGCTTCCGTATTTTTAAGATCAATCATAAAAGGGGTATCAACAGGAGGGGCAATGCCCGCGGCCCTGCAGGCAATAGCAATCCTGGAGCGGGCATAAAAAAGTTCATTTCCCTCCATGGTCATTTCTATTCCCATATCGAGGGTGTAATCGGCCGCGCCAAACATTACGGTATAAATTCTATCGGGTTTTGTTTTTGTCGATACAATGTCATAAATATGCTGGACGGCGGCAGCCGATTCGATCAAGGGAAAGACGCAGATACTACCCTCAGGGAGGGCCCTGTTTTTTTCGACCTCGATCAAAAGTGTGTTAATCTTAGTAATGTCATCGGCCCTTTCAACCTTGGGTAGAATAATCCCGTTAACTCCCTCTACTATGGCTTCATCCAGATCTCCTTTGATAAAATCGGAGCCTAACGCGTTCGTTCTAACGAGTATCATCCTGTCCGCGAATTCGGCTACCTTTTCCCTGACATTTGGTCGACTGCTCTCCTTTTCGGAAAGGGGAACCGCGTCTTCAAGATCAATAATAACAACGTCAGCCCCGG
>JAUUWD010000077.1 GCA_030589225.1 Desulfobacteraceae bacterium
TCATTGATATTTTGGTTATTTGTATTTGTTTCGAGTTTCGATATTCGAATTTCGTATTTCCCCGTCACCCAAAGATGGGTGAAACGTATGAATTTATATGAATATTTCATGTTGCCATTTTAAAGCACTAAACTTTTGAGACGGGGCACTAGGACGGCTGAAAGCGACATCCACAAATATTCAATAGTCAATATTCAAATCCGGCTTGCCCGGGCTTATTGAGGTGTTACTTTTATCTGATGCCTCGCGAGGAACCTAAATGTTCATGCCGCTTTTTCGCGATTGGAGTATCCGCGCAAAGCTGATCAGCGTAACCCTCTTTCTGGTCTTGCTACCTCTTCTGTGCGTTGCCTACCTTTCAATGAATCGTTTTGGCAATGCCCTTAAAAGCGCATCCGAGGAAGATCTGGATCATCTCGTCAGAAACATCTATTCCATATGTAAGGTGCAGCAGGAGATGGTCCAAATGAAGGTAACCTCCGATCTGAATGTTGCCCGGGAACTCCTTTACCTTCACGGTCGTGCAATCGAAATTGTGCCGGGAGAAAAACTCCGTTTTGATGCCGTTAACCAGATCACCAGGGAGCGATATCCGGTCACCGTGCCCCTCTGGAAGATAGGAGACAGGTCTCTGAGCCGGGATAATCATTTTGTAGATGAGGTCCAGAAGCTCATAGGCGGAACCTGCACAATTTTTCAAAGAATTGATGGTAATCGACTCCTTCGTATTTCCACCAATGTCAAAGAAAAGGATGGGAAAAGGGCTGTAGGGACATTTATTCCCCCGGACAGCCCTGTGGCACAGGCGATTTTGGCAGGACGCCCTTATAGGGGCAGGGCATATGTGGTGAACGACTGGTATATCACGGCCTATGAGCCTATTAGGGGGCAGGATGGAAATGTGATCGGGGCTCTTTATGTGGGCGCAAGGGAACAAAGTGCCCAATCCTTTAAGGACGAGATAAAAGCAATCAAGGTCGGAGATACGGGGTATGTACTCATCATAGATGGTAAAGGCACCCTAAAGATCCATCCGGCCAAGGAAGGGGAAAACGTCCTTGATTCCAGAGATTCATCAGGGTTTGAATACATCCGCTCTATGGTAAATGATGCCACCGCCCTTGAGGAAGGTGATGTAGGCACCATCCGTTATCCCTGGATTAATCCGGAGCTGGGAGAAACAAAATCGAGGCAGAAAATCAATAAATACATTTACTTCAAACCGTGGAACTGGATAATTGTGGCTGGCACCTATGAGGAAGAAATCTACAGCTCCCTTTACGAGACCGAACGATTCATCATAGTCGTTGTGCTCATGGGCCTCGTTCTGGTCCTTGTCTTGACCCTCACCCTTTCGACAGTGCTGACGAGGCCCATTAAAGAGCTCACAGAGGTAACCACCAGGATGGCAGGCGGAGACCTTTCTGAGAGGGTCCTTGTCCGCAGTGCAGATGAAATCGGCGTTCTCGGAGTATCATTTAACCGGATGATAGTGCAGGTCCAGCATTACACATCAAATTTGGAAAAAATTGTGGAGTCCAGGACGAAGGAGCTTGAGGAATCAAGGGAGAAATACCGTGATACTTCACGATTTTTGAACAGCATCCTGGACAGCGCCACTGAATATGGCATCATGGCCCTGGACTTCTACGGGAGGATTATCGAATTCAATAAGGGAGCGGAGAAGATTTTTGGATGGAAAAAGGCAGAGGTTCTCAATAAAGAGAAAACAGGCATCACCCTCGTCCCTGAGGACTGCAAAAGAGCCATTCAGAAAGAGATGTCAAAACGGGCAAGGACAGAAGGTGTCTGCGAACTGGATATGTATCGGGTCAGGAAAAACGGTGACCGCTTTCCTGTCCATTCGACGATTACGGCCATTAAGGATCCCTCGGGCAAAACCACAGGTTTTGTGGAGATCGTCCGGGACCTCACCCGGAGAAAAAACCTCGAGAAAGAACTCCGGGAGACCAAAGAGTTCCTCGAAAATATCATGGAGAGTTCTGTTAATGGAATCGTGACCACTGATCTTAAAGGGAAGATAACCTATTTGAACCGAGCCATGGAGGAAATGATCAAATACCGGAGAGAGGATATCCTGGGACAACACATCTCGAGTGTTTATGTCATGGGTATTCAAGAGGCCAGAGATATCATGGCCCTCCTGCAGAAAGATGAGAGAGCTGAAAACTACGAGATGGAAGTAAGGACCAAAGATGGGGAGGCTCTCGTCATTTTGAATTCACTGTTCCTGGTTCGAGGTGAAGATGACCGGGTTATTGGTACGGCCGGAATCTTCAAAGACATTACAGAGCAAAAGCGTTTGGAGGCCAAGCTTAAATCGGCCCAGGTTCGTCTTGTTGAAGCATCCAAAATGAGGGCCCTCGGGGAGCTGGTTGCCGGCGTAGCCCACGAGTTGAATAATCCACTCATGGCCTCGCAAACGATCCTGCACGTACTCCTCAAAAACATCAGTGAAGACAACCCTGAACGGGAGCGGCTGGAACTCATAAAAAAATGCAATAATCGAATCGAGAGAATCGTTGAACACTTGAGAGAATTTTCCAGGCAGACCGAGCCTGAGTTTAGTGAACTTGACATAAACTACCCCATAGAAAATGCCCTGATGATTACAGGACAACAACTCCTCAGCCATAACATGTTGATCAAAAAGAGACTGGCACAAAATTTGCCAAAGGTCATGGGCGATTCAAACCAGCTCGAACAGGTCTTCCTCAACCTGATTTCCAATGCCAGGGACGCAATGGATGAGGGGACGCGGCCAAAGGAGTTGACCATTTATTCTTACAGCACAGAGGATGAAGGAGTTCCCCTGGTCGCCGTCTCGGTAAAAGATACTGGGGAGGGGATCCCTGAAAAAAACCTTGATAAAGTCCTTGAACCTTTCTTCAGCACCAAACCGGTGGGAAAAGGCACAGGCCTGGGTCTTTCTCTTTGCTTTGGCATTATAGAGGCCCACGGAGGGAGAATTGAAATCAAAAGCCAACCTGGTAAAGGGACTGAGGTGACGATCCTTCTGCCAACGAAACAATCGGGAAAGGAGTAACGCAATGGCAAAACGCATCCTTATCGTTGACGATGATGAAATGGTCCTTATTGCCCTTAATGAGCTCCTCAGGCCGGAGGGTTATGAGGTGCATACTTCGTCCAGGGGTACCGAGGCCCTCAAGAGACTCGATCAGAATGGCTATGACCTCCTTATGCTTGATGTTATCATGCCTGAAATGGATGGTTTTGAGCTTTGTAAGAAGATCAGGAAAAAAGAGAACTATAGAGAAACGCCGATCGTGTTTCTAACGGCCAAAAGCCAGGAGGAGGACAGGGTTCACGGGATTGAGGCAGGAGCTAATCTGTTTCTGTCAAAGCCAATATCACCTGAAAAGCTCCTCGGGATCATATCGGATACTATTGGCTGACTCCAAGGGAGTGCAGAAGCCTGTCAAGGGCTCCATCGCGATCCATCAGTTCTGTGATACGCTTTACCTTGAATTCGTCTTTTGGTGCAAGACTGGAAGTGGTTTTCTCCAAACGTTCCAGGACCGCAAAAGTGTCATCTTTCACCAGCATAAGGGGAGTCTTGGAGTTTTTGGCCACCTGCAAAAGCTGTGGCGCTGGATTTCGGCCTCCGGTCAAGAGAATCCCTGCAATAGCCCGGTCGGCTGGGGGTTCACCTGTTTCCGCGTCGAGAGGAAATGGCTTTAGGAGAATAATTTTGTTATAGGCTCTTTTAAACAGACGCAGCTCACCCTTTAGGTCTGTCGAACCAACAGTCATCCCTCCAACGGACTGCCCGAGATATTCCCCTCCCCAAAGGATTTCACTATCAAGGATATCTCTTATCTCCCCAAGGCTCCGGAAGGAAAGGACAGGATCCTCGGGAAGTGCGGTTATAATTGGAATCCCCTTCTGTGCAAGGGAAGGGATCATTTTATTGCTGATTTCTTCAAGTTTTTCCGGCGCCACCCGGTTAAGGATGATTCCCTTGACTCTGTCCTTAAGTAGAGAACTGACAGACAGAATGGAGTAAATGGACTTAGCGGTGTCTCTGAATCGACTGACGAGAACGAAATCTGCCTTCAATTCAGTGATAAGGGAGACATCGGGAATAGGGCGGGAGGAATCGTCAAAGAAGATGTGCTCGGAGCCCATGACAAGGAGGAAGTCTTTTCCAACGGACAGCTCCCTGGCAAGGGATTTGATCTCCTCAAGGACCTCCTTATTCTCCCTTTGCCGCCATGCCTCTTCTGAAAGGAGATAAGGGCAGATTTGCTCGAAGGGTTCTTGAAGATTCAATACCTCTTTAAAAAGTAAGGCATCGCAGTCAGTCCAAACCCCATCTATGTTAACGGGATGGGTTCCGAAGGGCTTTATGAAGCCCACACTGTTCCCTCTCTCCACAAGCCTTCGGGCTATGGACCAGGTAATGAGGCTGTGGCCTGCCCGATCGCCTGTAGCGCCAATAAAGATAAGAGACATGCAGAAAAAAACCTCCTTAACCCACGGTGTTTGACTCTTGTCGTGGCATTATAGAAACTTTGTCCTGAAACATCAAAGGGAATTTCCATTACTCCTCAAGCCCTTTGAGATGGCAGGTACCGGTAACCCCATGTGGACAAATAAAGGCCATGTGTAACTACTCAGGTTGTCAGGTTCACAGTTTCCCGCTAAAAGCGGGACTGAAAGCGGGATTTAGCCTGCGGCGGGGTCGCATTTTTCATATTGCTTGACATAGTTGATGAACCTATGAACGGCAGCAGTTACGCACAATGTGCCACACCTCAATATCTCAAAACCGTGCAGTTTTCATCAGTTAACCTTGAACCGTGAACCATGGAACTTTGAACCTGAGTAGTTACCCGAGAAGTTTAGTCGGTCTAAACGTATTTACGGAGAGATTTCCGAGCTGGCCGAAGGAGCGCGACTGGAAATCGCGTGTACTACTAATAGTGGTACCGAGGGTTCGAATCCCTCTCTCTCCGCCATTGTGGGATTTTTGGACATTATATTATGCCATATGAAGTCTTAGCCAGAAAATGGCGTCCACAGGTATTTCAAGATGTCATTGGACAGGAGCACGTTACACAGACACTGACCAATGCCATAAAGACCGACAGGCTTGCACATGCCTATCTCTTCAGCGGAGCCAGAGGTGTCGGCAAAACCTCTGTTGCTCGAATCCTTGCTAAAGCCATCAATTGCGAACAAGGCGAGCCAGGGATACCATGTAATCAATGCCAGTCGTGCGTGGAAATCGTAGATGGGTCGTCCGTAGACGTCCAGGAAATCGATGGGGCATCCAACCGGGGTATTGACGAGATCAGAGATCTGAGGGAAAATACCAGATATATGCCTTCGTCGAGCAAGTATCGCATATATATCATTGATGAAGTGCACATGCTGACTCTCCCAGCATTTAATGCCCTCCTCAAGACGCTTGAAGAGCCTCCAGCCCATGTGAAGTTTATCTTTGCGACCACCGAATACCATAAGGTTCCAATGACTATCCTCTCTCGATGTCAAAGATTCGATTTTAAAAGGATACCTGTGGCCCAGTTAATCAGCCAACTGGAGAAAATAGGAGCGAAGGAAGGTATCGAGATCAGTAAATCAGGGTTGGCGCTTATTGCAACAGAGGCAGAAGGGAGTATGCGAGATGCTGAGAGCCTGCTTGACCAGGTGGTTTCGTTTACCGGCCAAAAAGTGGAGGACAGGCATGTCACAGAGATTCTGGGAATTATTGACAGGGATATTATGATGGGGGCGACTCGCGCGATTATTGAAGGCTCCCCTAAAGAGTGCCTTGAGATCGTTGACCAGATTTACAATTACGGTTATGATATCAAGGAGTTTTATAGGGCCCTCATGGGTCAATTCAGGAATCTCCTGATCAGCCTTATCGTACCTCAAAATAGCATGCTTGATCTGAGCGAAAGCGAGCTGGAGGAAGTCTCGCGGCTGGCTGAAAGGGCCGGATCGGAAAAGCTTCAGGCCCTGATGAATCTTCTCATTAACCGTGAAGAAGATTTGAGGTTTACGTCCCACCCCCGTTTGATCCTGGAAGCCACCATGATCAAGTTGTGCCATCTGGGGGATTTCCTTTCTTTTGGAGATCTTTTAGATAAAATCGAATCTCTTGAAAAAAGGCTGCTGGGGACCCTGGCCAGCGGTGAATCGCCTGAGATAAACCGCCTGTCAGATACCAGTGCCCAGTGGGTTTCGGACAGTCAGCAAGAAGATCATTTGCACTCGAAGGATGTGAATGAGAATGCTCTAACATGGGATGATTTCTTGACGTACCTCTCATCAAAGAGCAAGGTCATGTTCAACATTCTCAAGGATTGGCATTTCCAGAAACTGAACGAGATGACCCTGGAAATTGCCAAAGGCAGCCAGTCCTTTTCTTCAAACTATTTTGAGGATACTGATAAATATAATGAGCTATCCAATTATTGCCGGGATTTCTTTAAACGGAATATCAAGGTGACGATAGTTGGTAATAGCCAAATCCTTTCCAAAACAAAATCGTCGGCCAGTGCAGAACAACGCAGGCCAGAAGCCAAAATCCGTTCGGACCTTCCTTCGCCTGTTCAGGACATCCTGCATATGTTCCAGGGGGAGATCATTGGAGGGTCTCCTGCCAAAAGGGCAGCACATGATAATCCGGACGCACTTAAGAAAAAACAGGAGGTAACAGAATGAAAGGTATGCCCAATATGGGCCAACTCATGAAACAGGCTCAGCAAATTCAGACTAAGATGGCTAAGCTCCAGGAAGACCTGGGTGATAGAACCGTAGAGGCTTCTTCCGGGGGAGGCATGGTCATAGTGGTCGCAAATGGCAGGCAGGAGGTCCTTTCCATAAAAATAGAGAGGGAAGTCATAGACCCGGATGATGCGGAAATGCTTCAAGACCTCATTATGGCGGCAGTTAATGATGCATTGACCAGGGCCAAAGAAATGGTGAACGAAGAAATGGGGAAATTGACAAAAGGAATGAATATCCCCGGCATGCCTGGCCTTTTGTAAAAGCCCCACGGTACTGCTATATAGATCTGAAGGTTATAATTAGTGCCCGGCCGAAAACCCTGTACAGGCACGATTTTGGATTTTGCATTGCGGATTTTGGCCTGCCCTCCCCGTCCCGAGACCGGGACGGGATCGGGA
>JAUUWD010000273.1 GCA_030589225.1 Desulfobacteraceae bacterium
CCCTCGTAACCCTCGATGTTCCCATTGAATATATGAAACGCCCCCCTAAAATGGAAATCCTGGAGGCATCGGTACACACCGTCCGTTTTCAGTTGAGCGTATCTGGTACAATCTTAAAATCGATTAACCCTGATCAGGTTCAGGTACGATTAGATCTGAGTAAGGCGATCGTGGGTCAGAATTCATTCACCATCACCAACGAAAACATCAAGCTACCGCCCGGAGTACTTCTAAAAGAAATGGAACCGAGTGTTGTGGACGTTACCCTAGATGTAAGAGTAAAAAAGGAGTTGCCTGTCCAGATTGACTGGATAGGCAGATTACCCGTTTACCTCAAGTTAACCAAAGTAAAAATAAAGCCGGAAGAAATTGCTGTCATCGGAGGGCGCAGTATATTAGAGAAAATTTCGACTCTCTATACGGAAAAAATACGACTCGATACCATTCAAAAATCGGGGGAAATCACCGCTAATTTGGCATTACGTCCTGCATCTTTAAAGATCGCTCAGGGATCTAAAAAGCAGGTTAAAATCACGTACATAGTTAAATCAATGTTCTTGGAAGATGTGAAAGAGGAATAGAAACATAAAATTCAGAACATGCAAAATATTGTGAGATATTAGCCGGTAACCAGCGGATTTGATCTGTGAAAGGAGTGGTGTTTGTTTTAAAAGCCCTTTATGGTAAGAAGTTCATGGGCATTGAGCGTTCTACGTTCATCATCGATGAGGATGGATTCATTATCAAGATCTTTCGATCTGAGAAATGGCCGGTTGAGAAATTGCTTGGTGAACTGGCAGCAGAGGCAGAGGCATTTAAGAAACAGAGATGAGAGAGCTGGGAAAGGTTGATGTAGCCCTGCTTCCCATTGGTGGGACATTTACAATGGACATCGAAGAAGCTGTTGAAGCTGCAATAGCAATTCAACCCAGGGTTGTAATTCCCATGCATCGTTCTAAAGCCGACCCTCAAGATTATATGAAGAAATTAGAAGCAATATCTAATATCAAAGTTGCGCCATTACAGATAGGTGAAGTCTATCATTTGAACTAAAACTGGCAAATCATGTGAGCATCTTCAGGATCTTAGATAGTTCGGTTTTAATATCATCGAGGAATGCACTGTCAACACTTATCTTGTTGCCTTTTTCTTGTCTCAGACGTCGCTTGGCTCCCTCAATAGTCATTTTCTCTTCGTAAAGCAGTTTTTTTACTGTGAGGAGATTCTCCAGATCCTCTCTCTGGTATGTCCTCTGGTTTGAATCTGCCCTTTCCGGTCTAACCTGTGGAAATTCACTTTCCCAGTATCTCAACACATAGGGCTCAACCCCTATAATACGACTGGCTTCACCGATTCGAAAATACCGTTTATCATCTGGAATTTGGACCATTATCTCAGCCCTCCCTTAACCTGCCTCCTGTCTCCTTCCTTATCTTTTCAATAACGGACTCGTGTAACCGGTTAATTTCTCCGCCGTCAAGGGTCCCATGTTTTGATCTATAACAAATCCTGAAGGCCATGGCCTTTTCGGTGGGGTCTACGCCTTTGCCTTCGTAAACATCAAAGATCCGGACGGATTCAACCAGTTCTCCACCTTCCTGTTTTATGATTTCTTCAATTCGAGCGCTTTCCAGTTGTCGCTTTACAATGATGGAAATATCCCTGTGAACAGCCGGAAATTTGGCAAACGGACTAAACTCCTTTGTTCCCGAAACGTTTTTCAAAAGGGTCTCAATATCAATCTCAAAGAGATAGGCGTCCTCGTCTGCCAGGTCGTAATCTGCCATTACTCCGGGAGAAACCCGGCCCACATGACCTATGAGAGAACCGGAACAGGAGATGCTTGAACACACCTCTGGATCATAGCGTGAGATTCCTGTCTCCTTTTGAAAGACTGATCCGTGGAGACCAATGTCTTTTAACAGGGCCTCAAGTGCGCCCTTAATGTCATAAAAATCCACATGCCTTTCGTCACTATTCCAGGTTTTTTGACAATATAATCCGGTCATCAATGCCGCTAAATAGTTCTTTTCAAGCGGCAGGTCGCTACCCTCCTTGCGGATAAATACCTTTCCCCACTCGAAAAGCTTCAGGTCTTTTTCATCATGAAGGATATTGGTCTTTACTGTTGCAAGAAGCCCGGGGACTAAGGATGTACGCATCACAGACTGATCAACCGTAAGCGGATTTAAAATCTTGACAAATGACCTCAAGGGGCTTCCCTCCTCTGCCCCAAGTTTATCAGCAGAATCAGGAGAGGTAAAATTGTAAGTGATGATTTCAGTGAAACCCAGCCCCACCATGATTGACCTTAGTTGGTCACGGACCAGGAGCTCGGGTATCTCTCCTTTTTCAGAAGGCCTGATGAATGGATAAGTGACAGGAATGTTATCATACCCACTCAACCTTGCCACTTCTTCCATAAGGTCCACTTCCCGGCCAATATCCACTCTAAAAGATGGAGGTTTGACCTTCAGTTCATTCTCATTGATATCCTGGACTTCCATCTCCAGGGCTTTTAGATACCCGCTGATATCACCCCTTGAGAGGCTCGTACTTAAAAGAAGATTTGTCCTGTCTACCCTGAGATCAATAATCGGAGGTGTGTAGGTCTTTGGATAATTGTCTATGAAGCCCTTTGAAATACTCCCCCCCGCCAGGTGAGAAATTAGCGAAATGGCCCGCTTCAGAGCAGTGACGGCTCCCCCAATGTCAGCCCCCCTTTCAAAACGATAAGAGGCCTCTGTGGACAACCCGAGACGTTTTGAGCCTCTTCGAATGGTCACGGGATCAAAAAAAGCGCTTTCCACAAGGACATTCTCGGTTCCCGCAAAAATCTCCGAATTAAGCCCGCCCATGATTCCCGCCAGGGCCACAGGCCGCTCTCCATCACAAATCATAAGGTTTTCGCCGTTAAGCGTGTGCGTTACTCCATCAAGTGTGGTGAAAACTTCTCCTTCCTGTGCCCTCCTTACAACTATCCTGTTCTCCTTCAACCGGTTGTAGTCAAAGGCGTGTAAAGGCTGGCCCATTTCCATCATCACATAGTTTGTAACATCCACGAGGCTGTTAATGCTTCTTATACCGGAAAGATACAGCCTATATCTCATCCAAAATGGCGAGGGGCCAAGGTTAACGCGTTGAATCATGCCCGCGGCATAGCGGGGGCAACCCTCAGGATCTATAATCGTAACACTTGTAAGGTCCTCAATGGGAGGTCCGTCCTCAACCATTTCTATCTTTGGCCACTTGAGTCTTTGCCCCGTGGCCGCTGCAATCTCTCGAGCGATTCCCAGCATGCAGGCACAGTCAGGACGATTGGGTGTGATGTCCAAGTCAAATACCCGGTCAGAAAGGGGAAGCAAAGAAGGTAATGGTGTCCCTGGCCTAAAATCATGGGCAAGAATCATGATGCCCGTGTGATCATCGGTCAGGCCCATTTCATCTTCTGCCAGGAGCATGCCTGTCGATATCTCTCCCCTGATTCGGCCTTCTTTGATCACTGTGCCGTCCGGCAGCTTCACACCGGGCAAGGCAAATGGAGCTAAAGCCCCTTCCTTTACATTAGGGGCACCACAGACAGTCTGTACCGTATCGCGACCAGTATCTACCTGGCAAATAAACAATTTATCCGCCCCTGGAAGCGGTTTTA
>JAUUWD010000215.1 GCA_030589225.1 Desulfobacteraceae bacterium
TAATGGTTTTTCCCTCGATCTCTCCTTTAATATCCTCCTTGAGTTTCTCATGTTCCCCAGAGGTTACCATATCCCATATGGAGAGTGAAAGCGCCTCCTGCATGGGATACCCAAAAATATCGCAGGCCCTTTTGTTGATAAGCAGGATATTTCCAGATATGGTTTCGCATATAAAAAACCCATCAAAAACATTCTCCGCCAGGAACCGATAGCGCTCTTCATTCTGCCGCAAATCCTCCTCTGCTCGTTTTCGCCCGGAGATATCGATCCCTACGGACTGAAATTCAGTGAGACCACCCTGGTCATCAAACATGGCCCGGTTCGTCCATTCGTGCCAGCGAATCTCCCCAGTGGACAGTATAACACGGTATTCAATTTTCCCTATCGGGCTTTCGTAGTTCAAGGAGTCAAAGTGGTTTCCCACATTTTCCTGGTCCTCCTCGTTAACAAACCTCATAAAACTCTGGCCGAGGATCTCTTCACGCTTTTTACTGAAATACCTGCAACAGGCGTCGTTTACATAGGTGAGGGTTGTATCGGGCAAGAAGCGACAAACCATTTCAGTCAGGTTCTCTGAAATAGCGTCATAGGGAGCCCGGGTCTTGCTCTCTTTCTCCGCACGCTTGATGCCCTGGCGATATTCGTGTTTTCGCACCACGTCCAAAAGCACAATGGGCAGAAGCCCCGGATATCCCTGGTCAGTGTCTTTCACCAGATAGTCATCAAAACCTTCCTTCAGCGCTTCAAGAGGAAGACTTTCACTCTGTGCTCCTGTCAAGAGCACCATGGGCAATGGGATCTTGAGGTCAATCAGCTCCTTGCACAATTCCAGACCGGACATTCCTGGTAGTTTATGCTCCGTAACCACTAAGTCGAACGAAGCAGCGTCGGCCTCGAGTCTTACCAGGGCATCCTCTGCCCGCACATAGCGCGTAATCTCGCTTGCGAACCGGCTCTTTTCAAAGGTGCGACGGAAGGCAAGGAAGTCGTGCTCACTTTCCTCTACAAGTAGGATACGAAGGGGTCTGGATTTGTTATTTGGTCTAGCTATCTTCATAGGCCAAGATCGTGAATTTTGAGCCGAGTTTTTGGAATTGGCAATGATTACTGCTACTTACAACATGATGCTGGATACTGGTTTCTGGATACTGGATGAAATAAGGCATTTTTTCACTTCTTTAATCTTTCGAAAAGGACCGTACAACAAATTGATAATATTTCCAGGCACTGTAAATGGGCAAGTCTTTATCCCCGCTAAAGACGGGATTTCCGCTTCGCTACAACAAGCATCGAGCATCCAGCAACCAGCATCTCTACGCCTCAAGCAACAAATTTGATAAACGCACACAAACTCGTCGGTTTGAGGCCTTGGCTTCGCTAGTCTTACTCACTTTTTTCTTGTGCCCGTGGAAGTGTCACAAAGAACGTGCTTCCTTCGCCTGGTTCTGATTCCAGGCGTATTGAGCCACCCAGTTTATCAGTACATTTTTTCACGACAGCCAGGCCAATTCCCGTTCCCTGATACTCCTCAAAGGTGTGCAGCCTTTCAAACAAACCGAAAATTTTCTCCTTGTAGCGCGGCTTAATCCCTACACCATTGTCTCGCACATATAACTCATAGCTATCTTCATCAGCCGCTCGCCAGCCAATTTCAATGAGTTTTCGGGGGGATTTGTTGAATTTTACTGCATTATCAATGAGCCTGTAAAAGATTTCATAAAGCAGCGACGGTTGCACCTCAATGGCTGGCCAGTCATTTCCAATCACAACGTTCACGCCGGACAACACTTGTAAAGAGTCGATCAGTTCCCTTAAAAAATCTCCCATATGGACTTTCTCGATGGGGACACCCTGCCCCTCAATCCGCGAAAATTCCAGGAGGTCCTGAACCATTTCTCCTGCCTCTCGTACCGCACGGTCAAGTCCATCCAGATACAATTTTTGATCTTCGTTTAAAGTTTCTTCCAGATCTTCGCGCAAGAATTCGGCGTAATTGCGAATAGCCCGCAAGGGGGCTCGAAGGTCGTAAGACAATATGTGAGAGTACTGAGATAATTCGTCGTGTGCTTGTCTAAGTTCAACGACGCGCAATTCTAACTCATGTTTATGGGAAGAAATATCTAACAACGACGCTATACATCTTTTGGTCCCGGAAATCATTCCTACATTATTAATAACATTCTTTTCATTCCCGGTTTTGTCAATAAAGCAAAACTCATACTCACCCCGCATTTCACCTTTTCTTTGTCTTATCCTGGCATAATATCTTTTCACCGTCTCAACGTCCTGCTCAACAACAAATTCAGTCCATTTCATCTTGCCTTCCAGGTCTTGCCTGGAATATCCACTGAATTTTTCAAATTCCTTATTGACCATTGAGAGTGTCATATCCTCTTCAACAATCACAATGGCAGTAGCCGCATTCTCAAATATCTTGAGGTATTCTTCTCTTGATTCCTTGAGCGTCTCATTCAACAGTTTCAGCTCTGTTGTATCCACTGAAGTTATGATGGCCCCGCCGGAAAAGGGTGAAATCTTTACACGAAGGAATCTGTTCCCATATTTTTTCTCAGGGAACTCTTTTGATGCGCCCGCTTTCATACATTCAATCAATTCCGTATGCATACCTACGCCAAGTTCTCCAGCATAGTCCTTGAACATCACGTCCCCAATATTAGGCACTGTTCCATCTGGACTTATCTTCGACAGGTTGGAATCGATCACTCTCGCTTCCTGGTCTACGAGGATCGTTTCAATTGGGTTGTCCCCCAATAATGCATGATAGCGCGCCTCGCTTTTCCTCAAGGCCTCCTCCGCGAGCTTGCGGTCGTCTATGTCGATAATAAATGAATAAAAGTGCTGTAGATTACCCTTGCTATCAAAAATTGGATGTTCCCAAACCTCCACAGGAACCCTGGAGCCATCCTTGCGGATGTATTCCTTTTCAAAACGCTGTGGCTGTTTGGTTTGACGGATCTTCTCCTCCGCCTTTGTCATGACCTCATGCCACTCCTCGGGGGTTATGTCCTTAAAGCGCTTCACTTCGCTTAATTCTTCCTTGCTGTAGCCAGTCAGTTTACAGTAGGCAGTGTTGTAAGTCATTATCCGGCCATCAGGATAACCTACGGCAAAGGGCTGCGAACAACTTTCGAGCGCATGTGCCAGGACCCGCGTTTGTCTTTGGCTTTTTCGCATAGAATTTTCAGCCAGTACCCGGTCAGTGATATCTATTGAAGTTATGATCGCTCCTTCGGAAAAGGGAGATATCCTTATTTGAAGAAACTTGCCGCCATATTTTTGTTTGGGAAACTCTTTTGATACGCCTGAATTTATACATTTCACCAGTTCTTTATGCATGTCGATTTCATGCTTCCCAGCATAATCTTTGTACATCACGTCCCCGATATTAGGCACTCTCCCGCCCGGTCTTCCTTTTGCCAGGTTGGACCCGGTCACTTTCGTTTCGTGATCTACGATGATTGTCTCAATGGGATTGTTTTCGAATAATGCACGATACCGTTCCTCGAGAGCTGACTGTTTCTGCTTAGTCAGTTTTTCCAGATCAATTTCCCTGCTCTCCGCATGCGCATCGTCCTCCCGTGGCTCCTCGCCAGCTCCTCCCAATTCAGTTAAACGATTGCGAAGCCCATTCAATTCCTCTATGAGTTGGTCCTTTGTTTTGTCCTTATCCGTCATTTTCGCTGTCTCAATAAAGGAATTTTTTGAGGCCTCATTATTTCCTCAGCTATTGATTAATCTTGCAAATTTTGTGTCTATTTGTCTTCGTTGCAACATATCTGCGCAGTTACAACCAAAGATTAATAGATTTCTGCAAAATTCATGCAAACCAAAGTATGCAATTATATTATTATAAGTTTCATATAGTTAACACTAATAGTGATCGAATCACTTTAGAAAAAGTAGCAAATGTTTACCAAAGGATGTGAAATCAACTTCCACTTATTGTTAAACTATTACATATTTAGTAACCGTTCACGGGTTCAGAGGTTCAGGGTTCAAGGTTTACCGAGACTCTGAACCGCTGATTCGTGGGATGTGAAAGTTTGTTGGGTTTTCTTCGGTACGCAAAACGGTCTTGCCCCGAAGTCCAGAGTGAGCTTTATCCCGCCAGGGCGGGATTGAACCAAAAAAACATAAAGTAACCCTGAACGGTGAACTCTGAACCTGTGAACGCCTACCATACTTATATAGAGAAAATGAAGAGCTGTGAAGGGGAAAATTTTTGGGAAAGGTAACCAGGCAGGATCTTGATATTTTTTCTGCAATTCCAGATTTTACACATTGGATGTTTCAAGCAATGAAAGCCTCAATGTGTTAAGCCCGATTACAGCACCTCGTTG
>JAUUWD010000172.1 GCA_030589225.1 Desulfobacteraceae bacterium
CGTCAGCATAAATACTCCTCAGTGCCTGGACATCCTTACGGACCGTTTCTCGATTAAACGTCTTTTCCTGGCCAATCTGAACTTCTTTTAAAAGATCATCGGCCGGCTTTATCAAATCCCCTTCAATGGCAACCTTGCCTACATGATACTGTGGCCCCTCATGGATTTCTATTGTGATGGTTATACCTTTTCCCTTTTCATAGGAGATTTTTGGCTCACCGATTTTTGCCTTAATAAAGCCATTATTATGGTAGAAGGAGGTTATTTTATGTACATCGAATTCCAGTTTCTTCTTATCCAAAACCCCGGACTTTGTGAGCCATGACAAAAAACCTTTCTCGCTGATCTCCATGACGTCCTGCAGGTCATCATCATCGAATTCGTGATTTCCCACAAATTTTATTTTCCTGATATACACTTTTTCGTGTTCGGTAATCTCGTATCTCACCAGCACCTGATTGTTCGGTAACGGCTCAATCTTCTCCACAATATCTACATTGTAATAACCTTTTTGCCTGTAGTACTCTCTAAGGCGGTTGACACTTTGTTTGACCTCGTTTTGATCCAAAATGGTATAGAGTTTTATCCCCAATTCCTCTTCAAGTT
This sequence comes from Desulfobacteraceae bacterium, assembly GCA_030589225.1. Lineage (GTDB taxonomy): Bacteria > Desulfobacterota > DSM-4660 > Desulfatiglandales > Desulfatiglandaceae > 4484-190-2. The sequence continues at coordinate 607 of JAUUWD010000172.1, forward strand.
TTTCCTCTTTCACTTTCTTGTTTCCCTGAATCACAATTTTTCCTATGGATGGCTTTTCAGTCACATGCAGGGTCACTGTCGTCCCTGTCGGCCCTTCTTCTGTTTCTATCTTGACATCCTTGAAAAATCCCATCTTGTATACGGCACGAAGGTCCTTATCAAGCCGCTCATAGTCTAGCCTATCACCTTTTGTGGTTCTAATTACAGCCAAAATGGCCTCTTTTTCTATGCGCTGATTACCGCTAACATCGATCGATTCCACCTGGACAACCCCGACGATTTGATTATCAATATTCAAGGCAATCCGTTCAACCGTTTCTTTTAAGGCTTCAACATCCTCTGCCACCATAAAGAGAGAAAAAGGACCTCGCTTTTCCGACACATCAATCACCTTCAGATCGATACTCACCTTCCTTCCTATCTGAGTAAGGCTTCCTGCGATGATCCAATCAGCCTTTAAGTCCTCTCCCACTTCAACCAGTGTCCTCATGTCAAGAATGGGTAAAAAGGCGAGGGGGTGTTCATTCACTGCCTCGGGGCTGATTATTTTAAATCCTCTCTTTTCAAGGCGGAGGGTAAGCATTTTTTGCAACCCACGTGTAAGATGATCAAATGATTTCGGGGCATACACCCTGAATGGCATAACAGCGACCTTCCCCCTCTCTTCAGCCTTAACCATTTTGGGTTTCAGAGGGCCGCACAGGGCAAGACACAGCAATATCGGGATCCAAATCCATCTCGACATTACTCCCCGGATGGATGCGAATCCCGCTGGCCCTTGACTGGTTCTACCGAATGAGCCCATCAACTATTTCCATCCGCGTTGACATCTTTTTTGCCAATCTTTCATTATGGGTGGCAATAACCATTGCAATACTCTCATCTCTGTTGAGCCTGAGGAGGAGGTCGGCAACCTCCTGACCGGTTGACCAGTCAAGGTTTCCAGTGGGCTCATCTGCCAGTAGCAATTTGGGGTGCATCACCAATGCCCGTGCAATGGCCACCCGTTGCTGTTCGCCTCCAGACAGCTCGCCAGCCCTGTGATTCAAGCGTTTTTCAAGGCCCACCTTCTCCAGGACTTCCCTTGCCATTTCACTCGCCCGTTTTTTTGAGTAGCGGGCAATCAAGGCCGGCATCATGGCATTCTCCAGGGCGTTAAATTCCGGTAAAAGGTGATGGAACTGAAAAACAAATCCGATTTCTGCGTTCCTCAAGCTGGATAGGGCCCCTGCATCCATTTCGTAAACATTACGATCCCTGAATTTAACCACGCCCTCTGTGGGGGGGTCAAGACTCCCCATGATATTGAGAAGCGTTGACTTCCCAACTCCGGAAGCCCCCATAATAGCAACACTGTGACCTGCATTCACCACTAAGTCTATGCCCTTTAAAATCCTAATCACATTACCGAGATGGGTGAAGGACTTATGTATGTTTTCAAGCGTCAGCATCTACAGGCCCCAAGCGAACAGTATTGATTATTGACGATTTTCTATTGATTATTGATAGTCAATAGACAATAGAAAATAGTCAATCAAAAGTTCCAACATCGATGGTCTCGTAAAAAGTCCAAATTTGTGTTTCTTGCGCCCATAACTATTTGATATTCCAATATATAAAATATTCTTTTTGTGTATTTTGCCTGCCCAGTGAAATACAGAGTCAATTTCACCGGGGTGCCTTCTTGCGGCTATATCAACATTCTCTCCGCTGTTTCAGCGGGGATGAGCGAAGTGAACTGAGTTCAAGGCTTGTGTTTTTTAATAGTCAATATTCAATAGACAATATTCAATCAAAGATTCCACTATCATTCATATCTAATGGCCTCAACCGGATTCAACTTCGATGCATGCCACGACGGGTAAATAGTCGCCAGAAAGGATATGAGCACCGCAGAGAGGGAAACAAGACACACATCCCAAAATTCAACCCGGACAGGAAGCGTGGTGATATAATAAACGTCTGAGGGCAAGCTGATAAATTTGTACCTGGCCAGCAAATGGCAAATGCCCAAACCGGAGGCAAGGCCTGCCAATGTGCCAGCCAGGCCCACGAGCAAACCCTGAACCATAAAAATAGTCATAATGCTCTTCGCAGAAGCGCCCATGGCTCTCAGGATAGCAACATCTCTTGTCTTTTCCATGACCACCATTACCAGCGTGCTGATAATGTTCAGAGCACCAACCAGTACGATCATGGTCAAAATGACAAACATGGCAAATTTTTCCAGCTTAAGCGCGGAAAAGAGGCTTCTATTCATCACCTTCCAATCCTTGGTCCAGTACGGGTTGCCTAATGCATTTTGAATTTTTATTCCAACCTTGTCTGACTTGTATACGTCTTTGACCCTGACCTCCAGGCCGCTCACCCGATCTCCAAATCCCAGAAATGCCTGGGCCTCTTTGAGGGAGACAAACACCATGGAGGCATCATACTCATACATACCGGAATCAAAGACGGCCGTAACCTTGTATTTTTGTGAGTTAGGGACCCTGCCCAATGGCGTCAATTTCCCTTCAGGTGAAATCATATTCAGAACATCGCCAGGGTAAGCGCCCAATTGTTTTGAAAGTTCACTGCCGATAATAACGGTGGGCAGTCCGTCCCAACTGTTTTCTAAAGATGATAATGAACCATCTTTTATCATACGCTCAATGCTCAAAACATTGCCAGCCGTTTGCGGGTGGATCCCCCTCAGAATCGCACCCGATACATTTCCTGACCTATTGACCATAACCTGGCTATGTATAAAGGGAGTTGTCGCAACCGCGCCTTCCACCTGGCCGACCCTTCCAGCAACTCTCTTATAATCGTTGAAAGCACCCTTATGGCTCAACACGAGGAGATGTGATTTGACCCCCAGAATTTTAGACATTAAATCCGCTCTAAAGCCGTTCATCACAGATAGAACAACCACTAAGGCCATCACACCAATCATGACCCCCAGTACTGAAATCACCGTAATTACAGATATGAAGGCCTGCTTGCGCTTGGCCCTCAGGTATCTTATACTAAGAAATAGCTCGAAAAACATGCGCAAACAAAACCTACTTCGATCTCATCTGGGGGAACAGGATAACGTCTCTAATGGAAGGAGAGTCGGTTAGTAACATTACGACCCTGTCAATTCCAATGCCTTCGCCTGCTGTGGGCGGCATCCCATATTCCAGGGCCCTTAGATAATCCTCGTCCATGAACAGAGCCTCTTCGTCACCTGCTTCCCGAAGGGCCACCTGGTTCTCGAATCTTCCCCGCTGGTCCACAGGGTCGTTTAATTCGGTGAACGCATTTGCTATCTCCCTGCCTCCGATAAAAAGCTCGAACCTATCTGTAATATGTGAATTTTGATCATTTCGCCGGGAAAGAGGTGACACTTCAGTAGGATAACCAATGATAAAGGTAGGCCTCATCAGCTTTGGTTCCACCAGGTGGTCAAAAATCTTTGTAAGTATCTGCCCATGACCGTCTCTTTCGGTCAGGTTTATTTGGCATTCCAAAGCAAAATCCGCAGCAGATTTCTTGTCGTGCAAAACCGCTTCTTTCACACTTCCCATATCCTCTAAGGCGTCGAACAACGTTATCCTGGGCCAGGGTGGAGTGAAGTCAATGGTCTCCCCTTGATATTCAATAATGCTTCCACCACAAACTCTCTGAAGTACCTCGGTGAAGAGTTCCTCGTTTAACTCCATAAGATCTTCATAGGTGGCGTAGGCCATGTAGAATTCCAGCATGGTGAACTCGGGATTGTGCTTTATGGAGATACCTTCATTCCTGAAATTCCGGTTGATTTCAAAGACCCTTTCCAGCCCGCCAACCACCAGCCTCTTGAGGTACAATTCAGGGGCTACTCTCAAATAGAGATCCATTCCAAGGGCATTATGGTATGTCTTAAAGGGCTTGGCCGTTGCCCCGCCCGGAATGGGTTGCATCATGGGCGTTTCTACTTCCAGAAAATCTTTCTTGACAAAAAAGTCCCTGATGGTCTGGATGATAAGGCTTCGCATGACAAAAACGTCCTTGACTTGCCGGTTAACAATCAGGTCCACATACCGTTGTCGATATCTTGTCTCCACGTCGGTTAAACCGTGCCATTTTTCAGGCAATGGTCTCAATGACTTTGTAACCAGTGTAAGATCCTTAGCCAGAATGGTTAGTTCACCGGTTCTGGTTCTAAAAAATGTACCCTTTATCCCAATAAAATCGCCGATATCCATCAGTTTGAAGGTCTCAAATTTCGCTTCGCTTACCCTGTCCTTCCTGATGTATGACTGGATGCGACCCGTTCTGCCCTGAATATGAATAAAGGAGGCCTTTCCAAAATTCCGCAAAGCCACAATTCTCCCGGCCAGGGAATATGTCTTGCTC
>JAUUWD010000072.1 GCA_030589225.1 Desulfobacteraceae bacterium
GATATTGAAGCTTGTTAACTCAGCATTTTTCGCCTTTCAATCAAAGATAAGCGATATTCCGCGTGCTGTCGTTATATTGGGTTTTAACACTGTGCGAAACGTCGTCATTTCAGTTTCTATTATCGATGCCTTTTCGGGAAAAGAGGTTTTCGACGGTTTTGACATCAAAGATTTCTGGACCCATTCAGTGGCAGTGGCTATAACCAGCGGGTATCTTGCCGGAACAACCCGCCTTCACGCTCCCGAGGAGGCTTTTACAGGAGGACTCCTGCATGATGTTGGAAAAATTGTTCTTTCTCAACATCTCCAGGACCTTTTCAAGAAAGTGTGGACATCGGCCAGGGAGAATAACCTGTCTTTTTATGAAGCTGAAAATAAAGAAATTCCAATCAATCATGCCCAGATCGGGTGGTATCTGGCCAAGAAATGGAAGCTCCCCCAGGGTCTGACTGACACCATCCGATACCATCATGTAGTGAGCAAAAGTGCGAATGACCTTAATATGCTGATGATAGTCCACGCGTCAGATATTATTGTGAATAGCATGTTGAGTGACGTGGAAAAGGAGCTTGATCTTTCAACAATTAACCCTGAGGCAGTCGAGGCCATGAAGCCCCAATTGGAGACTGTATCAGAGTGGTTTCCTGAGGTATCTGAGGAGATCAGAGAGGCATGTAGGTTTTTTCTTGAGGAAGCTGTGTAGCCATTGGTCATTAGTCATTAGTCATTTGTGGGTTGTGGGGGAAAAATATAGTTTTGGTGATGAAACATAGAATTTGATTGGTGTATTGGCGTTAAGAAAGTTTTTGTCATTAGGAATTTGTGAGGGTTGATCATGAAAAAGAGGATTGAGTCATTCGAGGATCTACATGTGTATAAATTGGCGGAAGATCTTGGTGATCGCATTTGGGACATTGTTTCAGGTTGGTCAAGTTTTCCCAAAAATACCATAGGATATCAGTTAGTTAAATCCGCCGACAGTATCGGCGCCAACATTGCAGAGGGTTTTGGAAGATTCCACTTTGCCGAGAATCGGCAGTTTACAAGGATTTCGAGAGGCTCGCTATATGAAACCCGTCACTGGCTTCGCAGAGCCTATAAGCGAGCTTTGCTAAAACAAGAGGAAGTTAAAGAGCTGCGCGATTTGATGGATGAATTAGCTCCACGCTTAAATGCATACATAAAATCCATAGGCAAAACAAATGACCAGTGACAATTGACAGATGACCAATGACTAATGACAATTGACCACTCGACTTGGAGGGTAGAAAATGAACGAACATCAGCATACAGTTCTTTGCGTGGATGACGAGGAAAATATTTTACATTCTCTAAAACGCTTGCTTCGAAAGGAAGACCACAGGTTCTTGACCGCATCAAGCGGAGAAGAGGGCCTGAAGCTCCTTAAAGAAAATGATGTCCATCTGGTCATTACCGACCAGAGGATGCCTGAGATGAGCGGCACTGAATTCTTAGCAAAGGTGAAAGATGAACACCCCGATGTGTTAAGGGTCGTCCTTACAGGGTATACAGATGTGGACTCCATCACAGAATCTATTAACACGGGGCATATCTTCAAGTTTTTCCTGAAGCCATGGAATGATCAAAACCTGAAGCTGGAAATCAAGCAGGCCCTGGAGCAATACGACCTCATTCAGGCCAACAAAGGACTTAACGCAAAGGTCGTGGAACAAAATGAAGAGCTAAAAAAAATAAATGAGAATTTGGAGAGATTGGTTCAAGAGAGAACAAAGGACCTTGAAATCCAGAATCAGGCCCTTGAACTTTCACATGCGATCCTGGAAGACATGCCCTTGCCGATCATTGGTGTTAGTGCCGAACAGATGATTGTGATGATTAACCGGGAGGTGCAATCATTATTAAATGGAAAAGAGGGTATTGAGATAGGGAAGATGCTTTCGGATTATTTTTCAAGCGATGTTGAAGAAAAGATGAATGAAGCACTGACATCCAACTCTTGCCAGGCTTTAAAGGGATACCAGTTATCAGAGAGGATCTATGATATCGACTTAGTGCCCCTTTCCGGAAGGTTTCGGGGTAAGGGTGTTATTCTTGCGTTAAGAGCAGTGGCAACTCAACGCCCTGTAACCAATTAAGAATGACGAAGCGAACAGGACAAACGGAGTAAGCCAATATGGCTGAGCTTAATGAAAAAGAAAAGAGAATGGTGGTCAAGATTGTCTACTACGGTCCTGCATTGAGCGGGAAGACGACAAATCTAATGCAGCTTCATGATATCTTGAATCCGGCCAAGTGCGGTGAATTGATGAGTTTTGAAACTAAGGGAGACAGGACGCTTTTTTTTGATCTTCTTCCTATGATGGTGAAATCAGAAAGCGGTTTCATGGTCAAAATAAAACTTTTCACGGTTCCAGGCCAGGTGGCTCACGATGCCACGCGCAAGGCGGTTTTGTCCCGAGCTGATGGCGTGATTTTTGTTGCTGATTCTCAGAAAAGCCAGTCAGTGAGCAATTTTGAGAGTTTTGATAACCTGGAGAAGAACGCCGGTCGTGTGGGGCTTGATTTTGACAACCTCCCCTTGGTAGTCCAGTTTAACAAGCGCGATTTGAAGAATATCATTTGCGAAGAAGAAGTATTAAACCGTTGGCGCCCTACTGGGCTCTCCATTACTTTCAGTTCGGCTCTTTATGGTAAGGGAGTTAAGGAGACATTTGAGATAGCACTGGAGCAAACCTATCTAAGATTGAATAGCATGTATCGATTAAAGGAAAAACATTCTGTGACAGTTAAGGATTTTCTGGAGGTGATTCCTGGATAATGACGAGTGACAGAGAAAAAGCAGAACATATGGATTTTGATCAAGAATATGGCCTGGCTCAACTTCTTCCGCTCTCCGTTTTGGAAGACTTGTTCTCTGAATTACAAAAAGCTGCACCTATTCTTGCGGTGGTGTTTCCGGATGGAACCCCATACTGGACTCGAGAATCACTATCTCAGGATGATGCAGCCACTATCAACAGGTTTCTGAACCGGGAAGGTACTGATTCGGTTAAGACATTTAAATCGGAACGGGGCAGGATGACCATCTTCCCAATTACCCATGAGCTTGAAAACATAGGCTACCTGGTCTTAGGATGTGAGAAAGAGGGAGACCGGTCGCTATGTCCAGTCATGCCGTTAGGGGCTTTCGTCCTGAAGGCTTTGAACCAGCTTATAGTTCATAACTATAAGAACCTATTGACCAGCAGGCTTCATGGACAGGCAGTAGAGGAATCGTTTGCACAGCTCAAGGAAAAGGCCGCTCTCCTGGAAAAATCGGAGCAGAAGTACCGGCTCCTGGCCGAAAGCCTTGAAATAGAGGTGGAAAAAAAGGCCAAAAAGATAAAAGAAACACAGGCCCAGTTAATGCAGCAAGAGAAGATGGCATCTATTGGACAACTCGCAGCAGGTGTGGCCCATGAGATCAATAATCCCATGGGGTTTATTAGCAGCAACCTGAATACCATCGAGGACTATGAAAAGGATCGCAAACTACTAATTGAGCAATACAGGGCCCTGGTTTCAGGTTTAAAGGGAGAGACCATGGCTACGGAAAAAGGTCGAGCTGCTATTTTAGAAAGATTGGGGCGTATCGCTTCACTTGAAAAGGAAACGGATATTGATTTTATTTTGGAGGATATCCCTAATCTGATCAGAGAGTCCAAAGAAGGGGCTGAACGTATCAAAAAGATTGTCCGTGACCTGAAAGACTTTGTTCATCCTGGCGAGGACGAGTTGCAGTTTGCAGATGTAAACAGAAACCTTGATTCAACTTTGAACATCGTCTGGAATGAACTCAAATACAAGGCAACAGTCAGAAAGGAATATGGGAAATTACCTCAGGTGCGATGCTACGTGCAGCAACTCAACCAGATCATTATGAATCTTCTTGTCAATGCTGCGCAGGCCATAGAAAAGCAAGGGGAAATCTGCATTTCAACCAGAGCCGATAATGGCCATGTGGAGATAAAGATAAGCGATACCGGCACCGGAATTTCCAAAGAAAACCTCTCAAAGATATTTGACCCATTCTTCACAACCAAGGAAGTGGGAAAAGGAACAGGCCTTGGGCTAAATGTGGCATACAACATAATTAAGAAGCACAAGGGAACCATTAATGTGGAAAGTGAAGCTGGTGAAGGGACTACTTTTACGCTCCGGATACCTGTTCAATAAAGTACCTAAAGTGCGCTAAAGTGCCTAAAGTTGGTGAAACAGGGGATTGGTTGAGTAGTCGAGTGGTTAAGTAGTTGAGTAGTGCGGGGTTGGTATGGCATCAGAGGTAATAGCAAATTCCGAGTACTAACTTTCAAAATAGTTATAATTTTAGGCACGTTAGGCATTTTAGATCACTTTAGATCACTTATTATTGACAAATGACTAACGAAAAAGGAGTATCATGTCCCGATTAGCATCGCTTTTCATTGGAAAAGAAATGGAATCAGCGCAATCGAACGCACAGGATTGGACCGGACCTAGTAAAGGCACCTATAAAATCCTGTTCGTTGATGATGAAGAAAACGTGTTAAAAGCGATGCTCCGCATTTTCAGGCGGGAAAACTATACTCTATTGACAGCATGTTCCGGGCCTGAGGCACTGGAGCTTCTCCAAAAGGAGCCAGTTCACGTTGTGATCTCTGACCATCGAATGCCACTTATGACCGGCGCAGATCTTTTGCGAAAGATCAAGGCTCTATATCCCCAAACCATCCGAATCATGCTGACCGGCCATGCTGACGTGAATGCCATAATGGGGGCTGTCAATGAGGGGGCTGTATACAGATTTATTACCAAACCCTGGAATAATGAGGACTTGCGCCTTACAGTCAGTCTTGCGTTAGAGCAGTATGACCTGATTCAAGAAAACAAGACATTAAAAAGGCAGCAGAAAGAGGAAAAGAAAAAGATCAGGAAACTAAGCCGCTTTGTCAATATCAACCGGAGCCTGCTTGGGCGCATGTTGCTTAGAAAGAAATTGATCCGAAAGGAGGATCTCAACAAAGCCCTGGCGCAACAGGCCAAGACCAATAAGATTTTGCCGTTGATCCTGGCCGAGATGGAAATTGTGAGTGAAAAGAAAATCATGGAAGTGATGCAGTCAGAGCTGGGAATAAACCGCGTGTATCCCAATGAGTTTTCGGCTCCAAAGACGTTATCATCTCTTATACCCAAAGAAATCTGCGAAAAGAATCTGCTCGTGCCCCTCAAACGTACGGATGGCCGATTAATCCTCGCCATGGCCGATCCCACAGACTATATGAAAGTAGATGATCTTAGATTTATTACCGGAATCCCGATTCAACCCGTTCTATCCGCCCCGAGTGAGATTAAAGAAAAAATAATAGAGACATATGGTGGTGATGATCTCATTGAGTCCTCAATATCTGAACTTGAACTGCAAGATCCTACTGAAACCGTAGAGATTATCCTTGAAGAAGAGGATGAAGAGTCAGATATTGATGAGCTCCTTCGCGCCAAGGATCAGCCACCGGCTATCCGGATCGTCAACGCTATTATTTCAGACGCTTTGCGCCATAGTGCCTCGGATGTCCACATCGAGCCCAAGACAAAATATATCATGGTGCGTTACCGCATAGATGGGCTCCTCTATGATAAAATTCACATACCACTTACAATGCATCCTTCTATTGTCTCCAGGATCAAAGTCATGAGCGAGTTGGACATATCGGAACGTCGAAAACCCCAGGACGGCCGTGTGACCGTAAAGACATCCACGAGAATGGTGGATATGCGCATTTCCACGCTACCCACAATTAGCGGGGAGAAGGTGATGCTGAGGATACTTGACAAAAATGCCGCCATTAAGGATTTGGCTGAACTGGGTCTTTCAGACAGGGACCTTGCGAGAATATCTCGATTTATCTCACAACCTCAGGGCATTGTTCTGGTAACAGGCCCAACCGGGAGCGGCAAGACCAGCACCTTATACTCGCTCCTACAGAAAGGGGCTACAATTACAAAGAATTTTACAACGATTGAAGAGCCTGTTGAGTATTTCATGGATATGGCGGAGCAGGTAAGTGTCCGGGAAAAAATTGGCCTTGATTTTCCTATGATTCTACGGGCCATTTTGCGGCAGGACCCCAATGTGATCATGTTAGGTGAAATCCGGGATTTTACGACCGCGGAAGTGGCCTTCCGTGCAGCCCTGACAGGGCATTTGGTTTTGACTACCTTGCATACGAACGGGAGCGTCGCTTCTATTACCCGCCTCAGGGATATGGGTATCAAGCCTTATGTATTACGTGAAGCCCTAACTGGCATTGTGGCCCAACACCTGGTTCGGCGTATCTGTGTGCATTGCAAGGTTGATGATAATCCGGAAGAAGAGGTGTTGCGTGCTCTTAGGCTAAGCACAGAAAGCCTCGACTTTATACCTCAAAAGGGGACGGGCTGTGAGAAGTGTAATAAAACTGGGTACAGCGGAAGAACCGGGGTTTTCGAGGTATTCCAGGTCGATGATGAACTCAAAAAGATGATCCATAGAGATGCCACCGAAACAGAGATTATGAGAGCTGCCCGGCGGACAGGAATGACAACGCTTCTTGAAGGTGCCATCGAAAAAGTGAGAGCAGGTGTCACGACCTGTGAGGAGGTTATTAGGGTCCTGGGGCCACAAAACAGTTTAGAAATTCAATGTTTACATTGTAATGCTCACCTGGAAGAACTATTTCAATTTTGTCCGTTTTGCGGGGGGACGATTTTCCCACGCTGTACTGGCTGCGGCAATTTCTTGGAAACAAACTGGAAGGCCTGCCCCCATTGTGGGCAGAAGGTGGAGGAATAAATCTTATGGAAACTCGGACCGTACTTTTTGTTGATGATGATAGAAATATTATATCCGCTCTTAGGAGAGTAACAAAAAAAGAGCCCTATAGATCGTTTTTTTCCTTAGGCGGTCGAGAGGCCCTGGATCTCTTAATAGAGGAAACCGTTCATGTCATTGTCACAGACCTGGGAATGCCGGGGATGAACGGATTGGAGCTGCTCAAATATGTTCAACAAAGGCATCCTCATATCATCCGTCTTGTATTGTCGGCTTTTTCTGACACAGATTCCATTCTAAATTCTATCAACAAAGGAAATGTATACCGTTACATTGTAAAACCATGGAATAACATCGAATTGCTGATTACAATAAGGCAAGCCATTGACGTATTCAATTTGCAAGAGGAAAGAAGGGCCTTACTCAAGAAACTGGAGGAATATAACCGTTTATTGGAGAAGAGGGTTGACGAAAGAACCAGACAATTATTGGCCATTCAAAGCAAGGCAGAGATCGGAAAGTACTCATCGCAGATCGTTCACAACCTG
>JAUUWD010000074.1 GCA_030589225.1 Desulfobacteraceae bacterium
GGCCCATGCGTCCGCATCGTCCACAATGAAGATCTTAACCTCGTGACCTTTTTCCCTGGCGATCTTGGCAAATTGGAGCGCCCTGGTAGCAGCCCCTGCCTTCTCGAATCCTTTCGAAATGATAAAAAGGAACTTTTCCATGTTTTCACCTACTTTACAGGCTTAATTCTATGCAAAAGAATACAGAGGCTTTAACGAGGCCTTGTTTCTTTTCGTTTTTAATTATGCAGGCATATCTATCATAATTCCTTCAATCTCTGCAAGAATTTTATCATTCTTACTTCGGTTAAAGAGGCCTGTTCATTTTCTTAATTCGTTCATTTTTCGTGAACAAACAGCATCTCTGAACATAAAACCATAATATACTGATATCAATGCTATAATAATTTTAAGCTAAATATTTTAATTGACTTTTGTTCATTATATTGCTATGTTCGTTATTAATGAACATGGCAATATAATGAACAAGGGCGAGACAATGAAACTAAAAAGGGGAAATACAGAGACAGGCATCCTAAAAAAAGCTTTGGAGGCATTTAAGAAAACTACCAATTTAAATACCACAATTCGCCAAAGCCTGTATGGACGCGATGCAGAATTTGAAGTTTTGCTGAACGACAAAAAGTTGAAATTTGCTGTTGAAGTAAAAGAAAATGTTACACGAACCTTGATTGGAACGTTTTATCATCAAAGATTGTTAAGCATTCAACACGCAGACACAGTTATTATCACTAGATACATTAACCCCCAAATCGCAGATCTGATGAAGGAAGATGATATTCCATTTATTGATACAGCAGGTAATGCATACATCAATAAACCTCCCCTCTTTATATTTGTTAAAGGAAACAAGATTCCCGAAAAAGATCATGTAAAGCCTCCAGCACGGGCATTCCGACCGGCAGGACTACAAGTTATTTTCGCTCTTTTAACGAATAAAGATCTGGAAAATGTTACATATCGAGAAATTGCCAGAAAGGCAGATGTTGCATTGGGTACTGTAGACCGGGTTATGAGAGACTTAAGGCAAATGGGTTATTTGATTGAAATGGGAAAACGTGGTCGCCGATTAACCGACAAATTCAATTTATTTATTCGATGGGTTAATGCATATCCGGAAGAATTGAGGCCAAAAAAGCTAATAGGCAGATATAGGGCCGACACTTTTGACTGGTGGAAACAAGCTGATATCGAAAAGTTTCAGGCGTACTGGGGTGGTGAGATTGCGGCAACCATGTTGACCAAATACATAAAACCGGAAAAGATTACAATTTACACAAGGCAGCCACTTGGAGAGTTAATGTTAAAACACAAAATCCGAAAAGACCCAAAAGGAAACATTGAGATTTACGAAGTGTTTTGGGAATTTGAATATCCTTGGAAACATAAAAATATAGCGCCCCCTATTTTGATTTACGCTGATTTATTAGCCACTGGCGATACAAGGAATATCGAAACAGCTGATATTATATATGAGCAAGCAATTGATCGATTTATCGGGAAAGATTGATAGCCTCATTTTTGAGATTCTTGAAACTATCGAAAAGGTTTCTCAATCTTTGTCGATGGATTTTTTCGTAGTCGGTGCGACAGCACGTGATATCATTTTAGAATGCGCCTATGGTATCTCAACCATGCGCGCAACCCAGGATATTGACTTAGGGGTTCGAGTGTCAAATTGGAAACAATTTGAAAAGTTTAAAGAAGGCTTAATAAAGACGGGTAGGTTCAATTCTACGAAAGAAGTTCAACGACTCAGGTATAAAGCTGATTTCCCAGTTGATATCATTCCGTTTGGAAAAATTGCTGATCCAAAGGAGTTATTCACCTGGCCACCGGAACACGAAATTGAGATGAATATTCTTGGCTTTAATGAATCATATGAACATTCTATGTTAGTGAGGTTGAAGGCAGAACCACTTCTTGAAGTGCGTTTTGTGTCTTTAGCTGGGTTAGCCATAATGAAAATAATTGCATGGTACGACAAATACCCACTTCGCAAAAGTGATGCGAAGGATTTGTCACTGCTGATCCGTAATTATTTGGCAGCAGGGAATGAAAATCGTGTATATAGTCAAGAATCAGACCTAATTGTGGATGATTTTGATTACGAAGGTGTGAGCGCAAGGTTGCTTGGGAGAGATATTGCGGCTATTTTACACCGCAAAACTTTGGAAGTTATTATAGGAATACTAAATTCTGAGACAGGTAACCAATCCCGTTACAGACTAATCGAACATATGGTCAAGGACTCCGAAAACTTTGATTATGATTTTGAGGAAATTCTAAAACTTCTTGAAAGTCTTAAAATAGGTTTGTTGGAAAGATCTAAAAAGGTCTAAACAATGTGGTTAACTGATTTTATTCAAGATATTGTGGTACATCAGTTTGATTCGAATGCCTTTATTAAGGCATACATTGTTGGGGGATCCGTTTGATATCAAAGGATTTATGTGGTCTGTGATAGATAGTAGATACATATGATTTTGGGTCGCCGCAATACATCACAATATATGGACAAGGAAAAACGGAGCCAATCCTGAGACTACCCAAGTACATGTTTCTGGAGGATTGTATAGTTCAGAGGAGTCAAGAGGCAGGATTACGTAGAGTTTGGTACCTGAAATCTTCACTTGGTTTGGGAATTATCAAAGGTGGAAACCAGTCTTTTCGCCATCTTAGGAACCGTGGTGGTAGCCCACGCCTTAAATGCCTCAGCCTGGGGGCTGGATGACTTCGCTACGAGTTTTGGGATTGCATAGTGCACGACAAGCAATTGCTTCACCTTGCCTCCTTTTTTTGTATCAAGCAGTATGTTGCCTTTCTCTTTGTCCTCAAGCATTTTCAGGAACTTTTGCGGCATTCCAAGATGCAAAATCTTGCCCACATGATCTGCAAAAAACCATGCGTTATTTCTCTTGTCAAACATCGTCTTGGTGTCTACGCCTCTAAATTTTAGAGTTACAATGTAGGGCCTTAAGCCTATCTTCTCTTCGGGACCTTTATAAGCGCCCCAATCTTTGATTCTTGGACCACTGTACGGTCTGAGGACCAGCTTGACCGTTCCTTTTCTGCCCGGCTCGTCTTTAGGAATGAATTAGACACGGTAGGTTTCTGTCTCTTTCCGTCCCACTTGGGGAATGAGAACGAGCTTGTATTTGTTCCCGTCCGGGTCTATCAATCCCCCCATCACATTAAGACGCAAGTGTTTGGGAAGCCCAATGTCATCAAGTTCATTGGTACGTGGGGGTTCATCCGCCTTTTTTACTCTTTTGATGCTTAATTCATCGTCATCAGCCTGTGTAGCCCCCCAACTTACTTTTATAGACCGATTGAAAATTGTATCATCGGAACTGTTATATACCTCGAACTCGCACCTACCCCTCCCTAGTTCCCTGTTAAACTCAATTGTCTCTGGAATCACAAGTAATGGCTCAGACAAGGTTTCACTAAGGTGAGTAAAGATTTGACTTCCCACATACTGAAAGAAGCCCAGATAATACAAAACTAAGATAACTATGCCAGGAAAGATTATCCATGCAGGTTTTTCTAGCAGTTTCCTGGGAACGAGAGTTTTCCAGCTAGGCCTGTCCCTCAATCTCTCAACGTCGTCCAAGAATACATAGGTTTTTTTCTTCTTTTTGACTGAGTAAAGCTTGCCTTTGGCAATGAGCTTATCTACCCCTTCTTGACTAGTGCCAAGGATCTCAGCAGCTTTCTTGAGTGTGATTCTTTCCTTCTCCACTGATCTGTTCCTGGGATGTAATAAAACAAGGGAGACTAGATTCGCAGAGTATAGCTATCTCCTATGTGCTAAGCCAACCAGATGGTGGTAGCAGTCTAGCAGAACCCAATCAGTCTCCTATTCGTGGCTCCCCCAAAAGCAAAAGAATAATACAAGATGTTGTGATACACTTTACGCACATGGAACCCGAATGACAATTAACAGATAAACCCAGGTGTTTAGGCCATTACAACATATAGTATTTTTCGCTTCTGCCCAATCCAACTCGCTGATCTATATTATTGCCATAAGGCGCTTTCCGATCGTATATAATCTCTGTAAAGATTGCAAACTAACTGTTTGATAATTTTTACTTTTTATTTCTCCACTGAAATAGATGCCCGCGGTTCTCTGCATTTTTTGAAAACGGAGATCGTTAGTTTAGACCAAAGCCACAGTATCTATGAATTACGAGCGTTATATAGGAAACAGGGTATCCCGTTTGAGTGGAAATATACGAAGAGCTAAACTGAAAGGCAGGAGCACAATCCGTTGCTAATAAATGGGAATAGGGGCGATATAGAATCTCCCCTATTCCCTGAATTGCCGATTTTAGGTCACAAAGAGGGCTTTATTACCACCCCCATGTGAGGTACTGGTGTATGGAATCGGAGGCAGCCCTCCCTGCCCCCATGGCCAGAATGACCGTGGCTGAACCGGTTACAATATCTCCACCGGCCCAGACGCCTTTTTTAGTGGTCTTGCCCGTCTCCGGATCGGCAATGACATAACCCCACCTGTTCAGTTCCAACCCTTCGGTGGACTGGGTCAAAAGGGGATTGGCCCCTGCGCCTACCGCAATAACAGCCAGGTCACATTCTAATTGAAATTCAGAGCCCTTGATAGGTACCGGACGGCGCCGTCCGGATTCATCCGGCTCCCCCAATTCCATCTTAAGGCACTCCATTCCCGTTACGCGGCCATTTTCATCTCCTATGAACTTGGTCGGTGCGGTCAGGAGGTAGAATTCAATGCCTTCCTCTTCTGCATGATGGATTTCAGCGGCTCGAGCAGGCATTTCCTCACGGGAACGACGGTAAACGATTCGCACCACGTCTGCACCCAGACGCATGGCGGTTCGCGCCGAATCCATAGCTACATTTCCGGCCCCGAACACGGCGACGTTTTTGCCCTTGGCAATGGGGGTGTCATATTCGGGAAATAGATACGCCTTCATAAGATTGGACCTGGTCAGGTACTCATTGGCTGAGTAGATACCTATGAGGTTTTCACCCGGTATGTTCATAAAACGCGGCAGACCGGCGCCTACGCCAACGTAGACGGCATCATATCCCTGTTCAAAAAGTTCATCTATGGATACGATCCGCCCTACTACTGCATTACATTCCAGTTTTGCGCCAAGCCTTTCAAGGAAATTCACTTCTGAAAAAACAATCTCTTTGGGAAGTCTGAATTCGGGAATACCATATACAAGGACCCCACCGGGCTTGTGAAAGGCCTCGAATATTGTCACGTCATGGCCCTTGAGAGTTAGGTCTCCGGCTACGGTCAACCCTGATGGACCGGATCCTACTACAGCCACCCGTTTTCCGGTGGGCTTGGCCTTTGGGGGCAGTTCCCCAGTACCATGCTCGCGCTCGAGGTCGGCAACAAAACGCTCCAGATTACCAATGGCTACCGGTTCTCCTTTCTTGGCGAGGACACATACGCCCTCACATTGGTCTTCTTGCGGACAAACCCTGCCGCACACAGCCGGAAGGCCGTTTTTCTCCCATAATTTGCGAATGGATTTGGTGAATTCACCTTCCTTGATGAGTTTTATAAATGCTGGGATATCTATAGATACCGGGCATCCTGAAATACATGTGGGCTTTTTGCATTGAATGCATCTTTCAGCCTCCTTCATGGCCAATTCCTTAGAATACCCTAACGGAACCTCATTAAAATTCCGTCTTCTAACGTCAGGCTCCTGTTCCGGCATTGGTTGTCTGGGAATTTTTTCTTTTTTAACTTTTTTTTCTGCCATACTATCCTCCATCAAACCTATCCAAAATCATTAATAAATGTTGCTGTGACAGTCTGAAAGTAATTAGTGCCCGACCGAAAACTGTTATTTTTCCCAATCTCTACGTCAGACTCAAATTATAATCCTCGAAATACTTCAATGTATTTCTGTGGTTATAATTTTCGCCTTCCTTGATCTTGGAAAAAATTCCTAGTTTTCGTTCAGACACTAATAACGAATAAAGTTTCTACCTGGGCCGGGAATCTGGAGTGATGAATTCGGACAGCCTCCTAAGCCAGCTTACATTCGCCCTTATATTTGCCATAGGCAGCGGCCTCTTCCGCCGTATAGGCCTGAAGGCGCTGCATTAACTCTTCAAAGTCAACTTCATGCCCGTCAAATTCAGGGCCATCCACACAGGCAAACTGGGTCTTTCCGCCTACACTCACACGGCAGCAACCACACATGCCGGTCCCGTCCACCATTATGGAATTCAGGCTAACAAGGGTTTTGACCTTGAATTGTTCGGTGACCTTGCACACGAATTTCATCATTGGCACAGGCCCGATTCCCACCACGAGTTTTACATCTTCCTTCTCCAGGACCTCCTTGAGCACATCTGTCACGAACCCGTGATGGCCGTAAGATCCGTCATCCGTGCACACATGCAATTCGTGGGAGGCTGCTGTCATTTTGTCCTCCAGGATCAGAAGATCCTTGGTCCTTGCGCCAATAATGGCAATTACATTGTTGCCTACCTCCTTGAGTCCACGCGTAATGGGATGCATGACGGCAACGCCCGTACCTCCTCCCACGCAGACCACGGTTCCTATTTTCTCAAGGTGAGTGGGTTTGCCCAAAGGGCCTATCACATCCTGGAACTTATCCCCCACCTGAAGGGATTTGAACAGGGCCGTGCTTTTTCCGACAATCTGATATATAATGGTAATGATGCCCTTTTTGGGGTCTGCTTCAGCCATGGTGAGTGGAATGCGCTCCCCTGTTTCATTGGCTTTCAAGATGACAAACTGCCCCGGTTTCGCCTTTTTGGCGATCAGGGGCGCGCTGATCTCATTCAGGACGACCGTGCCATCGGCCATCTCCTGGCGTTTCAAAATCTCAAACATTACGCACCTCCAAACTGTAAAGTCAAATTTACCGAACTCCGTTTACCATACCCCTTGAGGGCTGTCAAAAGAAAACTCCCGGTATTACGATTCAAGATTTGCCAAAGATGGGATCTATTGTTATATTTATACTCTTTCTGTGTTGGCCGGATCCTTGGCCAGAATAAGCTCCACACCAGCTTCCTTGAGCAAGCCTGCAGCCGTACCTTCCTTTATTTCGGCGACTACTACCTGATCGGATTTAAGGCCCAGTAGCCAGCGTCCCACAAGCAGGCCTTTTTTTGTCTCCTCTTGCCAGTGAGGATTTTGAACGTATTCTTGGCCAATA
>JAUUWD010000032.1 GCA_030589225.1 Desulfobacteraceae bacterium
GGGATGTGCCGGATACGGGGCTTCTCTCCTTGTCGCTATCACGGTAAGCCGGCGAGGCCGCCGTTTTTTTCTCTGGAGAGTCCAGTGTTCCTTTATGTAGTTGGTAGGTTTTTTCCATAGAAAACTCCTTTTTTCGGGGCCGGGCCACCCACTGCATGCCCATCAGCAGCGGAATAATCATGATAAAGAAAACTATGGTGTATGCCGAGCCAATCTCCAGACGCATGGAAGCATAACTGTCCGCAAGACCTACGGGCAGGGTTTTGGTCAGTGGTGTGTGGAGCATCCAGGTCAGATTGAATTCGCCTATGGAGAGGGTAAATACCATGAGCGAACCTGCCAGGATGCCGGGCATGGCATTGGGCACCACGATCTGGAAGAACCGATTCCAGAACCCACCACCCAGACTGGCTGCACCTTCTTCCAAGTTGTTTAGGTTGATGGAACTCATTATTGCGATAACAGAGCGCACCATAAAGGGGAGAGTAAAAATGACATGGCCTACCAGAATAAATAGCGAACTCCTCCGGAAGCCTGTGAACATGCCGTAGTTTATGAGCAGGGCCAGGGCTATGGCCAGGCCTGGAATAGCCAGGGGCATTACGAGGAATTCTTCAAATAGACGGGTGAACCGGTTCTGCTTTTTCACCATGGCGTAGGCAGCTGGCACACCAACAACCAGCGTGATAGACAGACAGGCCAGGGCGATAAGGATAGAACGAAAAATTGTGTCCATGTAAAGCTCCCAGACCTTTACGAACCAACGCAGGGTCAAGCCGCTTTTCACACCGACGATGAAATTAGCCGTGAGTCCAGCCATCACTGATTGTATCACAGGCACGATGAGAAAAGCGCAGACCAGAAGGGTCAAAAGGAACTGAACGTAAAAGAGGTGGGAACGTTTTTTCATTTTTAGCCCGCCGCCGCCACTGTGGTCCCAGCCGCCGTGCGGGCCACTGACAGGGCCACCCAGGTAATAATGCCGAGCACGATTGACAATGCCGAGGCCGTAGCAATGTTGGCCAACAAGGTAAACTCAGTGTAGATGACAATGGGTAAAACATCAATATCCGTGCCCAGAGTAAAGGCCGTTCCGAATGCCCCCATGGACGTGGCGAAACAGAGGGCCCCAGAAGAAATCAGGCCTGGAACCAGTGCTGGAATGAGAACATCCTTGACCACTTGCATTGGTGATGCCCCTAAGGATCGGGCTGCCTCTTCCAGACTTATGTCGATCTTTTCAGCCGCTGCCATTATGGTGGTGATAACGCGTGGGATGGAAAAATATAAGTATCCCAGGAACAGGCCCATCATGGAGTAAGCGAGTACGAGCTTCTCACCCGTGATTGACTCTGTTAATTCACCGACGAGTCCCTTGCGACCCACCAAAAGGATAATCATGAAACCGACCACTACCCCCGGAAAGGCCAGTGGAAACGTCAGCATGGAGACAAGGACGTTTTTTCCAGGGAAATCGTTGCGAGTGAGAAAAACTCCAGAAACCCCTGAAATTACGAGGGTGACCAAGGTAACGGCTGCGGAAAGGAGTATTGTGTACATCAGGGTCTCAAAGTAACGCGGCGTGGTAAAGCAAGCGAGATAGATCCCAAAGCCCGAGGGACCGGCTGCAGAGGCCAAGACCAGCCTAGCCATGGGCAGAATAAAAAAGGCCCCAAACACGGCCACTGCCGGGGCAATCATAAAGATTAAGTATGGATTAATGCGGCGCTGCACCTATTCCTCACTTGGTTTTTAAGAGTATCTTGGAGCCCGGTGCACCCCGTTATGACGGGGGCGCGCCGGGATGATTGGCTATCGTACCTCGGATAGATACCTGTCACGGAAGGTCTTCTGAACTTTGGACATCTTCTCCCAGTTGACAGCTTTGGCACGCTTGTACTCCGATTCAGGCAGAAACTTGGCCGCCACCTCGGGCGACATGGCACTGGCACGCACAGGCCGTAGGAAGGCGTTAGCCCACACGGCCTGACCCTTATCGGACATGATGAAGTCTAGGACCTTCTT
This sequence comes from Desulfobacteraceae bacterium, assembly GCA_030589225.1. Taxonomy (GTDB): domain Bacteria; phylum Desulfobacterota; class DSM-4660; order Desulfatiglandales; family Desulfatiglandaceae; genus 4484-190-2. Next base: position 2,026 of record JAUUWD010000032.1, read on the forward strand.
GCCATTTTCCGGGTTTGGGGAGTTTTTAACCAGGCTCATGACATAGGGGGCCATGATTGTGCCCTCGGCCGGGATAACGAACTCAATGTTTGCCTTATCCTTGTATTTTGCCCGGTAAGCGTTAAAGTCATAATCAAAGAGAATGGGAATCTCGCCGGACAGGACCCTCGCGTAAGAAGTCTGCTTTGGAACAATGGGACGATTTTTCTTTAACTTTTTAAAGAACTCAATGGCCGGATCGAAGTTGTCAAGAGTCCCACCAAGGGCAATATTTACGGCTGTGGCTCCGGTATAACCCACGGCAGCAGAGGAGGGGTCCAGATACCCGACCATACCCTTATACATTGGTTTCAACAAGTCCGTCCAGGACCTGGGAACGGGTTTGCCGTCCAGGGCATCCTTGTTTACAAACAAGCCTAAGGTGCCGGAGTGTATAGTGAACCAGTATCCGTCAGGGTCTTTGAGGCCTGCTGGGATTTCGTCCCAATATGCAGGCTTGTAAGGAGCTACCACACCTTTTTCCTTGGCCAGGATGCCGAAGGTTACTCCGTAATAGGCAACGTCAGCAACGGGATGGTCCTTCTCGGCGATGAGTTGGGAAAGAGTCTGTCCCGAATTTTTGTTGTCGTGGGGCATGCTGATGCCTATATTTTCATTGATGGCTTTAAGCTGGGTGGCCCAATCAGCCCACATAGGTGGGCAGTTGTAACAGATGGCTGTGTCTCCGGCGAAACTTGTGCCCGCCAGACAGAAATAAATACCGGCGCTCAGTAGTAGAACGAAAAGATTAAATTTTTTCATAATGTCCTCCTTTTTCAAAAGGTTTGTGTTGGTTATGAATACTCAGCGCAACTGCGCTGTTATATCACCACTCCGCCTAACCTTCCCTTGTGAGATTGGGATTTCGTTTTCCGCTATTATGCTCCATGAACGCTCATGGCCTTTGTCTTGTAAAACTCTTTTTTCATGGTGCGAACAACTGTAGTTGATTCCCTTATTACGAGCCTTGTTGCAAGAATTTTGTGAACGGGCTTGTAGACCTTATTTCCGATGTGGTGCAGCAGGATTTTTGCACCAAGTTCCCCCATCTCATAAGCCGGTTGCCTGATTGTGGTGAGAGCTGGAGTGACAGAAGAAGCTATTTGCATGTCATCAAAACCGACAATCGATAAATCTTGAGGTAGACTGATACCAGCCTCTCTTGCCCCCGCCATGGCGCCTAAGGCCAAAAAATCGTTGGAGCAGAATATTGCAGTGGGAGGGTTTTTAAAAGAAACGAGCGATTTGACGCCCTCTCGACCTCTGGCAAGGCTGTACTCGGTTTTTAGCACAAGATCAGGGTCATACGGGATGTGATTATCTTTTAAACACCTCTTGTACCCGTGCCACCTATGAAAGCTCCTGTCCGAACAATTGAAAGCCCCAGCAAGCATGGCTATCCGCCGATGATGGAAATGTATGAGATGCTCGGTGGCGCGATAGCCGCCCAGGAAATTGTCAACTCCGACGGCTGATATGGGACCCCTTCTTACTGTGCTATAAAGAAGAACAAAAGGGAACCTGTCATCAAGCAGGCTTTTGAGAGTTTCTCCTTTGAGATTTGTGGTGGTGATAATTAGTCCCTCGACTTGTCTTTCCCGGAGAACTTCGACCATTTTGGCTTCTTTTTCGTATTGGTAGTCAGAGTTCCCCAGGATTACCTGGTATCCTTGTTCATTGGCGAAGTCCTGGATTCCCCGAGTAGATTCGGCGAAGATGGGGTTAGTTATGGTCGGCACGATGAGACCAAAAGTATGGGAGCGCTTGGTCGCAAAGCCACGGGCAAGGGCATTATATTTATAACGACAAACTTCCATGGCCCGGAAAACACGCTTACGCGTTTCGATCCCCACCTTTTCCGGAAAGTTGATTACTCTGGAAACAGTAGCAATTGAAACACCGGCAATTTTGGCGACGTCTCGAATGGTGCTCATCAATCTATAGCCCAATAATGTAACTGTTTACATTCTCAATACCTAAGCGGTTTTCAAGTGTCAAGATGTATTTGTGTTGTTTCAGGCAAAATTAGGTGTTTATTTTATAACAACCCGAAATGTCATCTTTATTTACAGTTCTTTCTGTTAAAACATTTTTGAGAAAAACGCCGCCTATGCATTTTAATCCTAATTCTTTTCATCTCGCCAATAAGATGATGTTTAGAGATGGTGCTGGCAATAGTCTGAATCTTTCGTAGTTTCAAAAGACATTGAAAAAAGTTTTTTAGTTCTATCGATAAATCACTGTTTTTTCAAATAGTTATTGTTACTATACTCATTATTATAGGCAATGTGCCATGCATTATACTTATATCCAGTAGTTAGATGCTGGTTATAGAACCAATGCAAGTCCAATCGAAAGTAACGGCGGAGAAAATGTGGAATTTAGGAGCTAAATGCATAGGCATTTTCAGAAATTTATGATTAGTTTCATTTGACAAGAAATCTGTAATTTTGGTTTGGAAACGTTTACATTTGCAGGGTAGCACCATAATCTATTGATAGACTTGCAAGACCTCAGCGAGCGTGTTCTTAGCTTTGAGAATGCGGCCATGCATGTGGGTTTTGTTTAAATGTCGGAAAGACTTCTAAGGGTTGGCAGTATGTCTGATAGAATGTTTCAAAAGCTACGGCATATTTCGGGTTGCGAGAGGATCTGGAGATGCGATTTCCCATCTGATATAGCTTTGCTCAAACCTCATCGTTTGGCGAGTTATCGCAGAGAGTGGTCAAATCGTATAGAGAGGATATTTGAACGCCTCGGAAATTGTATCCAGCCGAGGCGGGAAAAATAAAAATATTTCTTCGAGGCCTGAGTCTTTGCCTCGTTTATGGAATTAAAATGCGCTGATTGCATAACGCATGAAGTTTTTTCGCTTTGCTCTATGCAATATTTCGCATTATTCCACCGTTCCAGCATTCCAATTGCGGAGCGAAGCTAAGTTCTTTAGCCTTATACAAGTCTTCCTGCAATAAAATACCCAGCCATCCACCATATCTTGTGCCTATTTCTTACTTGAAACCCAAGATCCTTTATTTTTTACTTCTGTACCCTGAGGCAAATTCTTATCAATTAATAGCCAGAAGTGTGCAATCCGGTACGAACAAGAACAGGGATACATATTGATATGGCCTATGATTTTGTCAGAGATTTTGTTTTGGATATTTTAGTGATATCAAAGCATTATGGAAATATAAGATATTAGCAAGATCACACAACATTCTGAAAACTCGTTTTTATTGGGATACTCAATGTATCACAAGTTCAAACCAAACTGGGATTATAGCTCACCTGCTAATATTTCATTAATAATCTGAGGAGGCAATAAGATGGAGATTATGGGAATATTACGTAAAAGAAAATATGTTGGTTACTGGATTATTATTTTTCTTTTTATTTGCTTATTTGGTTTAACTTCTTCTGCTTCATCCGACTATTGGCCAACCGCAGGCTGGCGCACATCGACTCCTGAAGAACAGGGGATGCATTCAAAAATCCTCGCAGACATGTTGGAGTGGATACAGATAAAGAGTTACAGCATTGACAGTATAACAATTATCCGTAACGGTTACATTGTCGCAGATGTATACTTTGACCCTTTTTCAAAAGGCCAAAAGCACATTATTCATTCATGCACAAAAAGTATAATGTCGGCGTTGATCGGTATTGCCATAGATAAAGGGTACATCAAGAATGTTGACCAACCTATCGTAGATATTTTCTCGGATAGAGAGATTTCAAACCTGACTGAGTATAAGAAATCTATTACACTTGAGAATTTATTAACGATGGCATCTGGGTTAGAATGCAGGGATTCTTATCTCTATGGATGGGTTGGATTAGAAGAAATGAAGAATAGCGATGATTGGGCTCAATATGTTCTTGACCTCCCCATGGCAGAACCACCCGGTGAAAGGTTTGAATACTGCAATGGCGTTTCTTATCTGCTTTCGGTAATTATTCAAAAAGCGACAAATATGAGAACCCTTGAATTTGCTAAAAAAAATCTCTTCGGACCTCTTGGAATCACCGATGTGAGATGGCAAACCAGTCCACAAGGCATAGATATTGGGTGGGGTAGAATGTGGTTGAAACCACATGACATGGCCAAAATCGGATGGCTCTATCTCAATAATGGACGATGGGGCAACAAGCAGATTGTACCTACGATGTGGGTCGAAGCCTCTACCCGTATACATATCGATGCTACTGTGCTTGAATTATTGCAAATATCAGATGTATTGGATCACTATGGGTATCAGTGGTGGATCGATTTTGATGGATATTATGCCGCTGTGGGATATAAAGGCCAATGGATTTTCGTCGTACCGGAAAAGAATATGGTGGCGGTTTTTACCGGTGATATGTTAGGAAAATCAGTTCACATTGTCAAAAATCTATTCGACTCTTATATAGTTCCAGCAGCAGTATCCCCAAAACCTTTGCCTTTTAATCCAGAAGAAAAGGCACGCCTGGATGATTTGCAGGCCAGCATTTCTAAGGCTCCGGCCAAAGGTTTCATATGGACTTTAGAAAAAGAGGGAATAGCAAAAGATGGAGTGTTTAAGCGAACGGCATCACCGGGTTTTAAGTTTGAGTACCCGTTGGGCAGTAGAAAAGCAGCAATAGAATATCAAAGCCAGGTCATGCGTATGAAAACCCCTGGGGATGTCTTTTTTTCCACCTCTGTTATGTATATCCCTGAGGGAATGAAATTAGAAGACTTCGGTCCCAAATTTTATGCCTCAAATCTTCCAAATGTCCAGGTCATTTCTAATAAAAAAATTACACTGAAATGCGGAACAAGCGCATATAGAACAGACATGAAGTGGTTGTGGAAAAATAGTATACAGCTTTCATCAGTAGTCGTATCAGCGTTCAAAGATGGCAAATGTATCTTAATCGCTGCTCACTCACGGGAATACCAGGAGGAAATGGCTTCTATTGTTGAGAGTTTAGAATTTGAGTAACCTTCCTTAATATACTTTTGGTAAGAAAGAGACTATATCTCGTTTTTTGTATTGAGTACGTTAAGTTATAATATCCATGCCTAATCGCAGGATGGGCTGTTTTTTAGCACTGCTATCTTATCGACAATCACGAGATGATACCAAATGATTGCTCCGACGATTACATTAAAACAAACACCCTTGCAATTCTAAAACCTGTGTTATCTCCAACGTATCCCACATTTCCCCGAAGTTGTGTGATCTGATCTATCCGTAATTCCGGCAATATCATAAATGCTGTGATATTCAAATCGTAACCCAACAGCCTATTCGGTTTTATTATTCCACGGTCCCAACGCGGATCAGAAGTGCACAATAGCGGATGAAACCTGAAAAATCCTCCGATTCAATGTTTCTGCTGCTATGTCTCGTCAGATCATCTCCAAGAAAGTCAAGATGAATTTCCTATGCTCTATTCATATGGCCCCATAAATTTTTCGCCGTTGAAGTGAATGAGATGGTCCGGAATCTCGGACAACCAGACTTGCATTTCCCATGCAATTTCGGTTACGTGCCTTTTGAATTCTTGAAAATTTGGAAATGCGGTTGTTACATAGACGCATCCGGCAAGAAAGCACCGGTCTGGGAAATCACCAAACTTTTTCTGATCCATTAAGTATCACAGTTGTATTGCTTCATAATTTGCTTTAGCTGATTGTGATCAATCGCCGCCACTGTAAGACCAGCAGGTTTTACAGTAGTCATGGATTCCGCAGCAATCATTGCATTGATAACAGCTTCTTCGATGGCCTGAACCGTTGCGTTATAAATATCATCTAAGTAGTGATCATTGATAAAGTTCAATGCATAGTTTGATGTTTGCTCACCATGCATATTTTGCAATCCAATATCGTTGGCAATCGAAAACGCCAAGAAAATATCCCCGGAATAATTACCGCCAGGTGTACCGGTCCGGCCGATACCAATGGCACCCCGTTTCGCAATGCGCCGAAGCTGGATCGGCAGCAGGGGAAGATCAGTGCCGATGATTACAATAATGGAACCGGTCTCATGCATGTCAATCTCGCTGAGAACAGCATTCTCCGGCATGTGTCTGCCGACGGGGACCCCCAGGATTTTGAGATCTTTGCGGGACCCGAAATTAGACTGTACCAGAACCCCAACGGTATATTCTTCATTGCCGATTTGCACCAGTCGAGAAGAAGTGCCGGTTCCACCTTTGAACTCATAGGTCAACATCCCGGTACCGCCCCCGACGTTTCCTTCCCGAATAAAGCCAATTGCAGCAGAGTCTATTGCAGACAGCACATGATTCTCCTGAATATGCCGGCCGCAGATGTCATTGGTCAAACCATCATAGGTCTCGGCAATCACCGGCATGGCCCAGGCATGGCCTACCTGGAAAAAATCTTTGTATTGATTTATCATCCAGCCCACGGTGGCATGGTGGGCAATGCCGACAGAATGGGTATTGGTGATGCAAATCGGGCTGATAAAATATCCGGCTTCGTTAATCCAGTGGGTGCCGGTCATCTCCCCGTTTCCGTTGAGATTAAATTGACCCGCCCATATAGGACTGGGTTTGTCCCGTTTTCCGCGCGGCAAAATAGCGGTAACTCCTGTGCGAATCGGTCCATTACCGACTTCAACCGGCCCTTCACCTTCAATAATGGTTTTAAATCCAACCTCCACACCGGCTACATCAGTAATGGAGTTAAAAGTTCCCGGTTTACCTTCGAACGGCAGCCCGAGATCTCTTGCTCTGGGTTTTGCTGGCCTTGCATTCATTAAACCTCTCCTATTGATACCTAAAAAACAGCATAAGTATCGGACTACTTTCTGCTATCGGCTTACATGTATGGGTGGTTTGCGGTCAGCCCAGGGCATGGCTGCTTCAAATGCACCGGCAATTCGTATTAACGTAGCCTCATTACCAAATCCGGCGGCAAACTGAACGCCGATGGGCAAACCGGATTCGCTCCAGCACAGCGGCAGGGAAATCGACGGCGTACCGGTCACATTGAACAGAGCCATGTGCTGGAATATCCTGAAATCGTTTTCCCAGAATTCATGGGGTTCCAAATCATCCCGCTTCGTACTGAACAACCCGTGGGGCTGCGGAAGAATAGATAGACTGGGCGTCAATAATAGATCAAAGTTCTGGAAAAACCGGCCGACAATCAGCCGGGTTTGACGCATGACTTCAAAGGATTCCATTACTTCCGCCAGAGTAAGGTTGTTTGCACGTTCAATCATTTTCAACGTGCCGGGTTCGAGATAGTCAGAACTTATCTCCCTGCCCATGGCCTCGGCAAGTTCTGCAATACCCGCGTCGGCCAGCCCGAACACATTCATCACCCCCGTGTTCACTTTCTCAAAATCTAACTTTGGTGAAGCCTCCTCGACAACGTGTCTCATTTCCTCACAAACGGAAGCCACGTTTTCCACTGCCTTCACAATTTCAGGGTCCAGCGGATAGGGTGCCCATGGCTCGGCGGTGTACGCAATCCGCAATTTCCCGCAGGGAGCTTTCAGCTCTTCCATATAAGGCCGTTCCGGCTTGACGATAATGAAGGGATCTCCCACCTCTGC
>JAUUWD010000341.1 GCA_030589225.1 Desulfobacteraceae bacterium
AGGATGTCAACAAAAAAACTGGGGGAATGGATAACTTTTTTTGTTGACAATATTGCCAGTCCGTGATCCTTATTTCGAAAAATCCTGCGGACATCGAGGTGCAGTTAGCAGGTGTAACTGTTTAAAAAAGGGAGGTTTTTATATTATGCACCCCCGTGTTATCATCGCCGCGCTGAAGGGAGGGGCAGGCAAGACCATCCTTTCCTTAGGGCTTGTTTCTGCATGGCGGGAAAAGGGATATTGCATTGCCCCATTTAAAAAAGGACCGGATTTTATAGACGCCGGATGGCTCGCCTTTGCCGCTGATCGGCCATGTTATAATCTGGATCCTTTTTTGATGAATGATGCGCAGATCCTGAGGTCTTTTCTCCATCGTTCAGACGGGGTGGACCTTTCACTCATAGAGGGGAACAGGGGGCTTTATGACGGTCTCGACTTGGACGGTTGCTGCAGCACTGCTGAATTGGCCAGACTCCTCAGGACGCCGGTCCTGATTATTGTGGACGTGTCCATGACAACCCGAACCATAGCGGCAGTCATCAAGGGATGTCAGGCCTTTGATCCTGATCTGGATATTGCAGGGGTTATCCTGAACAGTGTGGACAATCGGAGGCAGGAGGGGTTGATCACTGGCGCCATTGAAAAATATTGTGGGATACCTGTGGTAGGAGCTGTCCCTAAACTTAAGGAGAACATCTTTCCCGAAAGGCATATGGGGCTCGTTCCATACCAGGAGAGAAATCGTGCCGAGAAGGCGATCTCATGGGCAAAAAAAACGGTCCGGGAAAACCTCCAATTAGATCAAATTTGGGAAATTGCCCATGGAGTTGAGCCGATCGAGGCAGTCTCCGAAGGTATAGTCTCAGAATCAATCATAATTGCCAATCATTGCTCCCCACGGATCGGTTTCATCAGAGACCGGGCATTCTGGTTTTACTATCCTGAAAATTTGGAGCAGTTAGAACGACTGGGGGCTGTTCTGGTCCAGATAGATGCTATTTCGGATAAGGAGCTGCCATCTTTGGATGCCCTCTATATTGGGGGAGGATTTCCAGAGACCCAGGCCCAGGCACTTGCGGATAATAAAACCTTCAGAGATTCCCTGAAAGAGGCAATCGAAGAAGGGCTGCCGGTCTATGCGGAGTGCGGGGGGTTCATGTATTTAGGGGAACGGCTCCTTGTAGATAACAAGTCCTACCCCATGGTTGGGGCACTCCCGGTGGAATTCATCCTTCAAAGGAAGCCTCAGGGTCACGGATATACCATTTTAGAAGTTGCAGGCCCAAACCCCTACTATCCCGTGGGCGAACTCTTGCGAGGCCATGAATTCCACTACTCCAAACCTGTGCTTACCGGAGAGAAGGACCTGAAATTTGTCTTCAAAGTCGACCGCGGGCGTGGTGTTGATGGCATAAGAGACGGGATTTGTAAAAAGAATCTGTTGGCTACCTATACTCATGTGCATGCGGCAGGGAATCCCAAATGGGCAAAAGGCCTTTTCAGCGCAGCCCTTGAGCACCAGAAAACAGGATAATTTTTTTTGAAAAATGGAAAAAGAATATTTGACAATACGAAAAAGGAGAATTATACTAAAAAACTTAGTTTCAATTTGATAGAAAGCCATAGGTTTTCAGGCAATCAGGGGTTCTATAAATTGTAAATGGGGAATATATTTTAAGCAAGGGAGGTTATAGAGTATGCCAACAGTAGAGTTTGAGGGTAACACTTACAATGTTGATGAGGACGGGTTCATCGACGATTTCACCAACTGGAATGAGCCATGGATGAGGCATGTAAAAACAACGGATGGTATTGAGGAACTGACCGACGAACATTTTAAGGTCGTCGAAGTTCTCCAGGCGTATTACAAAAAGAACGGAATTGCCCCCATGGTCAGGATTCTTTCCAAGGTCACCGGATACAAACTCAAGTATATCTATGAGCTGTTTCCATCAGGACCGGGCAAAGGCGCATGTAAAATGGCAGGCCTGCCAAAACCGACTGGCTGCGTCTAATTCCACAAAATCCATTTCCAGCCAATAAAGGGCGCAAAAGACACCATATTCCACATTAGGGTGTCTTCTGCGCCTTTTCTTATCACCCCGGAAGGCCATCGGGCACTATGACTTGGATCTTTCAAGTCTTACTTAGGGCTCGCCTGCCAGCAGCCGGGTAATAGTCTACAGTGTGGTTGTCAACGTTTTTTGTAAAGTTCCGGTCTTCTCTCTGGAAGGAAATATCTCATCCTGTGTTTTCTCACATCCCGGAGCATCCCAACCTCAAGCTCTGCAAAAAGGATATAATCGTCCTCTCCCACATATTTGGCCAACACCCGGCCGTCAGGCCCTAAAACGACTGCAACCCCTGGAAATGAAAGGCCTTTACCGGTTTTACCCACCTGATTGCATGCCACAACAAAGAGACCATTATCAAAGGCCCTGGCAGGGAGATGCCTTAGCCAGCTTTGTAGTTTTCCCTCCGGATCTCCCCTCGGAGAGGCGTGGGGGACAAAAAGTATGTCGGCCCCCATGAGGGCCATAGTGGTGCTGATCTCAGGGAAATGGACCTCGTAGCAGAGCTGTACTCCGAACGAGGTATTTCCGGACCTGTAGAGCTCAATCTTTTGTCCTGCAGAGTAGCTCCCGGTTTCAGTAGGTGCGAGATGTGTTTTCCTGTAGAGGCCGATCAGGCCATCCGGGCCTGTTATTGCCTGGGTGACGTAGGGTCCTCCATCGTTAACGATCTCTATGAAGCCCGCGATAACAACCAGGCGC
>JAUUWD010000079.1 GCA_030589225.1 Desulfobacteraceae bacterium
AGGTCAATGAAAAACCGCAAGGTGAGACGGTCGACTACGACAGTCTCATTCAGGCCTGGCGCGAGGGTCGCGTGAAATAGCTGCCTCGCACTGATATTTGTTGTTTAGCTGGATGTAGTAATATGAATGAAAGTTCCTTTAACCGTCCTTTGAGTTAGAGGATTCGAGGAAAGGGCGGCCGCATAGGCCGCCCTTTTTTTGTAAAATAAAGGTAGCATCTCAATAAATCCGGGCATTCCGAATGCCTCCCCCTTTTGCAAAGGGTGATTGAGGGGGATTTTTTTGATATAGCCCTGATTTAATGAGAACTTACATATAAAGCTCGACATTCCGGCTTTTCGTTTTGGAAGGAATAGAGTTGATTATGAATATCGAATCTGGAAAAGTGAGAATTTTGGCGATTGACGTTGCACGGTTTTTCGCGATGGCCTTGGTCTATTACGGTCACTTTATCGAGCGGATCATGATGCTGAAAAATCCGACTGCCGTTACTCATTATAAATTCATATATTCATTTCGCTTGCTGTTGTTTTTTATTTTGGCAGGCTACGTGGCAAGGGAAAGGGACCGCTGCTAAGAAAGCTCATCTGAATTTACAGAAGACGAAAGGAGAACAAATCATGGCCACATATGTGGGAGCCCTGGATCAGGGCACAACCAGCAACCGCTTTATCATTTTTGACCACAACGGCCAAATCATCGGTGTGGACCAGAAAGAACATGAACAGATATTCCCACGGCCGGGCTGGGTGGAACACAATCCCTTAGAAATCTGGCAAACCGCCCAAGATGTCATTCGCGGAGCATTGGCTAAAGCAGGTATTTCCGGATCGGAACTGGCCGCCATCGGCATCACAAATCAGCGGGAAACCACCGTGATCTGGGACAAAAATACGGGCAATCCTTTCACCAACGCCATTGTATGGCAGTGCACTCGCACTGACAAAATCTGTAAGGAATTAACGCAGGACCAGGGACAAAATCGTTTTCGGGACAAAACCGGCCTGCCCATCGCCACTTATTTTTCGGGTCCGAAAATCAAATGGATTCTGGACAACGTTCCCCAGGCCCGTGCAGCGGCGGATAAAGGCGAGGCCCTTTTCGGGACCATGGAAACCTGGATCATCTGGTGGCTCACCGGCGGGCCCAATAACGGGTCCCACGTCACCGATGTGACCACTGCCAGCCGCACCATGCTCATGGATTTGAATTCCCTTCAATGGGACGAACAGATCCTGCAAATCATGGGCATCCCGCGGCAAATTCTTCCTCGAATTGTGCCGTCCAGTGACACACGCACCTGGGGCATAACTTTAAAAGATGGCCCCTTAAACGCCGAGATTCCGGTTTGCGGCGCTCTCGGTGATCAGCAGGCAGCGCTGGTGGGGCAAACCTGCTTTAACGTGGGCGAAGCCAAAAATACTTACGGAACGGGGTGTTTTCTCCTGCTGAACACCGGCACCACACCAACTTCTTCCCGACATGGTCTGCTCACAACTTTAGGGTATCAAGTCAATGACCAGCCCCCGGTATATTGCCTGGAAGGATCCATTGCCATAACCGGCGCTTTGGTGCAGTGGTTGCGGGACAATCTGGGCCTGATTTCCAGTGCGCCGGAAATCGAGAGTCTGGCCAAAACGGTCAAAGATAATGGCGGCGCTTATTTTGTCCCTGCCTTCTCCGGTCTTTTCGCCCCATACTGGCGTTCCGATGCGCGCGGCGTGATCGTGGGACTTACCCGCTATGTCAACAAGGGTCACATCGCCCGGGCGGTCCTGGAAGCAACCGCCTATCAGACACGTGATATTGTGGAGGCCATGAACAAGGATTCGGGTGTGGAACTGAGCATGCTGAAAGTTGATGGTGGAATGGTGGCCAATGAACTGCTTATGCAATTTCAATCCGATATCCTGGATGTACCGGTGATACGTCCTGAAGTTTCGGAGACCACCGCTTTAGGCGCGGCCTATGCCGCCGGTCTGGCAGTCGGGTTTTGGTCTGGCATAGAAGAGCTGCGACAGAACTGGGCTGAAGATAAGACCTGGCATCCCGCCATGTCATCGAACATCAGGGAAAAATACTACCTGGAATGGAAAAAAGCCGTAGATAGAACCTTCAATTGGGTAGAATAGTAAAGAAGAAAGCATTCACGGGTCAAGGGTTTCCCGCTGAAAGCTGGATTCAGGGTTACCGAGTTTCCAGCTTCTCTGAACATTCCCGCCCAGGCGGGAGTCATCTTCAAAGATCGTATGTCAGATGAGCCAATTTCAAAACGTCCCCTTTTGCCCAATATCTGCGTCAGGCGAAAATTTTAATCCTCGAAATACTCAACGTATTCCTGTGGTTAAAATTTTCGCCTTCCTTGATCTTGAACAAAATTGAACATTTTGAAACTGCCTCAAATTACTCAAAAAGCTATATCTTAGAAGCTATAGTTGCTCGAATGACCCCGCACCCCTGCTTTTCGATTGCCGACGCCACCGCCTCCTGGGTGTTTTGATCTGGGGTCAACGCAATCATATACCCGCCCATCCCACCGCCTGTGAGCTTTGCTCCCAGGGCCCCTTCTTTGAGAGCCAGGTTGCACAGGGAAATCAGCTTTTCGTGCGAAAGCCCCATTTCAATCAAAATCTTGTGATTTTCCGTCATGATCCTTCCCACTTTCTCCAAGTCGCCTTCCTCAAGCCTCTTTTTAACTTCATACGATTGGTCTGTGACGGTTTTAAGGCGGGTAGAGAACAATTCCTGATCTTTTTCCTTTTCCTTCATGACAAACCCATCCAAGAGCGATGTATCAGCCGTCACACCACTATTTCCAAGAACCACTTCAATAGATTTTTTGAGGCTTATCCTCTCGAATTTTTTTTGATCGTTCTTTATCTGGTAAAGCATAATCCCCCCGTATGTTGAGGCAGTATTGTCAACCCCGCTCGGGGTCCCGTGATAGGCAAATTCACCTTCCCAGCCCACACGGTTTATCTCTTCAACGGAAAGGCCCAGGTTGAATTCCTCGCTCAGCGCCCTTGCAAGGGAAACACAACTGGCAGCACTGGCACCTACCCCGCTTCCGGCCAGAAGTGTCCCACCATAGATGATCTTGATGGGGTTCTTCTTGACGTCGATTTTCATTACTTCAAGAATTCTGTTGATTGATTCCACCTGTTGATATTTCTTATTTTCTTTATATCCGGGAACTTCGCTACGGTTATCTTCCAGGATCCACCCCTCTCCATCGATCCTTTGAACCTCTGCCACGGTTTCATAAGGAAGCGCCGAGACAATAGCAGGAACGCCATACAAAACAAATTGATCTCCTATCAGGATAGTCTTACCAAAACCGGTTCCCCTCCCCATTGCAAACTCCTTTCTATTCTTTCCAAGTTCTTGCACGCAAGAAAATAGAATTTTCTATGCGCCAATTAATCTTTCCATTTCTTCAATCAGCTCTTCTTCCTTTCCAATAGCCACGGTGGTTGCGGCGGTCAGACTGTGGCAGGCATCAGAGAACCCACCGAGTCTATTAGTGGCTTCCGGAAGAAATATATTAAGGCCCATTGCCCTTCCTGCCCTGATTTCCCTTTCCATATAGGGGGAAACTCGCATAGAGATCTTCACCTGATTAAACTCTATAGGGCCAAAGCCCGGGATTTCATTTGGAATCATCTGAAAGCCAGCAATATACCTTTGGGGGTCGATAAAGTCGGTGTCCTGAATAGTCTCACAAAATAACCCGATCACCTTTACCCCCATGGGGGAAAACCGATCTTCCACATGAAACCATTGGATATGGGGAGACTTTTTCAAGGCGCCTCTTCGCAGCCTTTGCATCTCACTATCAAACGCCTTCGCCTTTATCGCCTCTAACCCCGCCACCATCCGGTCCGACTCTGATGAAACCCCTTCAAGGCAAACCCTCACTCCCATATCCGGTCCTTTTTGGTAATAGCCTGCTCCCCCCAATGTATCCAGATAGGCGCCCAATTCATCACATGGTATATTTTCTGTGGATGCTTTCAGAAAATATTGCTCACCTTTTTTAGCTTCTTTGATCTCCATCATACCCTGTTGAACCGCCTCCATCATGACTTCACGGATTTTACTTACCAGCCGGCCATCCACAAAGAACTTCTCTCCCACAGCGCCTAAAGCCGCAATCCATGCCATATCGCGATTGTCCGGATTCATAGCCCGGGCGAAGAGAAAACACGTTGTGGAGGCAGTGATATCCCGATCCCCTTTAAGCCCGTAAAGATCAGGGTCAAGGTTATGTACTTTCGGATCGGTCGAGGGCTCTGCCACATGATGATCCAGAATAAGCGTCAGATTCCTTCCCCTGTTCAGTTCGGAAAGCATTGGGGCAATTCTCCCGGCAAAATCTGCAAAGATGAGGATGCGCCCTTGTTGTTCGTAAATTTTTTTAAGCACTTCAGGATAAGGCTTCTCCAAACAGAAGCGGCGAACACCGAACCCTTCCCTTTCAAAGGCCCTGGTGAGTATCGCGCCGGAGCAGAGACCATCAGAATCATTATGGTGGAATATCTGAACAGCCTTATCCGGCCACTGTTTTAACTCCTGGATGGCTTTCTCCATTGCTTTTATTAATTCATTGAACATTCTTGTCTCCTCACGCCTGCGCTAAATCACTCAGTAACGGAGGATCACTAGTAATTATGCCATCCACATCCATCTGGATCATCCGCTGATATTCCCCCGGAGAATCGACATTATAGGGAAACACCTTGATTCCTTCTTCACGCATTATTTTTACCTGATCATATTTCAATTCACTACAATTAGGATGCCAGGAAAATGCCTTCAATCTGATGCAGAGTTTCACATTATCCCCTTCTGCCGGATATTTTGAAATCAATGCAATGGCCGGGGCGTCCTCCATCAACGCAACATTCTCCACGATTTTCCATTCAAAACTGGAGATGAGAACAGAAGTGAGGACATTTTTTCGTCGAACCAGTTCTACCACCTGTTTTTCTATGGCATCAGGTGGCTGGTGAGCTTCATAGGCATTGGATTTGATTTCAATATTGAGCAAAGCATGGTCGCTGACCAGATCCAATACTTCGTCTAATGCTGGTAAACGCTCACCGGCAAAACGAGGATGAAACCAGCTTCCAGCATCCAGTTCTTTAAGCTCTTGAAGTGTGTAACTGTTGACTTGTCCATGCCCATCAGTAGTACACTCCAGGGTCGCATCGTGAATGACCACCTTCTTTCTATCCCTGGTCAGCATTACATCCAGTTCTATCATCTTCACGCCAATATCAAGTGCCGCACTAAAAGAGGCAAGAGTGTTTTCAGGATATTTCGCCCTGTACCCCCTGTGAGCAATTATCAGGGGTCGTTTGAAGTTTGTTAGTTTCACAGGTTTCAAAGTCATTGGCAGATATGTTGAGAAAGAAAAGCGGGTATTTCGCTGTTATTTTAATTACTTCTCGATACGCTTCCCACTTTCCTTATCAAAGATATGCATATTTTTTGAGGAGACAACAAGCGGTATGATGGTGTTTTTTTCAAAATGATGTATGGCGGGAAGACGAACCGTTAAACGAGTTTTATCTTCTCCGAAATGTCCGTAAACAAGTGTATCAGCCCCAAGGATCTCCACATGATCTACGTTTAAATGCATCATACCGGCTCGTTCCCCGGCAAGGTCGCAATGCTCGGGCCGAATTCCCAGGATGACCTCCTGTCCTCCATGGCTGGGTATACCTCTATTTTGAAGTGGTAATCGATTGGCCCCAGGGAGATAAGCCCATTGACCATCGCCACTCAATGGAAACCGGAGAAAATTCATTGCCGGCGAACCAATAAACCCTGCAACAAATCTGGTAGCAGGCCGTTCGTAAATCTCTAACGGCGAACCAACCTGTGCCGCATAACCATTGTCCATGACAAGTAAGCGATCACCAAGCGTCATGGCTTCTACCTGGTCATGTGTGACAAAAATGCTGGTGACCTCCAAGTCTTCCTGAAGTCTCCTGATTTCAAGACGCATCTGGACCCGCAGTTTGGCATCAAGATTGCTGAGCGGTTCGTCAAAAAGAAAGACCTTTGGCTCCCGCACAATACATCGGCCCATGGCAACACGCTGGCGCTGACCACCCGAAAGTTGTCTGGGCTTGCGATCCAGGAATTCAGTTATTTCTAAAATTCTTGCAGCATTACGGACTCTTTTTTCTATTTCCTCCTTTGGCATCCGGCGTATCTTGAGACCGTAAGCCATGTTTTTATATACGCTCATATGAGGGTAAAGCGCATAATTCTGGAATACCATGGCAATATCACGATCTGCCGGTTCTAAATCATTTACCACGGCCCCATTGATTGCGATTTCTCCTTTCGTAATGACCTCAAGTCCGGCAACCATGCGGAGCAAGGTAGACTTGCCGCAGCCCGAGGGACCCAGAATGACTATAAACTCGCCGTCTTTGATATCACAGCTTATACCGTGAATCACCTCGGTTTTTCCAAACGTTTTGTATACATCCTTTATACTCACATCTGCCATAATCAAGCCCTTATTTTTCGGTTTCTGTCATACCTTTTACAAACTGTTTTTGCATGAAGATAACTACAAGCACTGGCGGGATCATTGCCAGTATGGTAGAGGCCATGATGATCTGCCATTCTGCTTGCCCCTCTCCCACGTCTAACATCCGTTTGATCCCGATTAGAAGCGTATAATAACTCTCATCCGTAGTAATCAGTAAAGGCCATAGATACTGATTCCATCCATAAATGAAAAGGATTACAAACAGGGCGGCAATAGAGGTGCGGGACATGGGCAACAGGATATCAAAGAAAAAACGGATAGGCCCACTTCCATCAATCCTTGCCGCCTCGCACAACTCATCCGGGACTGTCATAAAGAACTGGCGGAACAGAAAAGTGGCCGTAGCCGAAGCAATCAGGGGAAAAATCAGCCCTGAGTACGAGTCAAGAATGTTCAAATCGGCTGCAACCTCATAAGTTGGCAAAATCCGCACTTCCACGGGCAACATTAGAGTAATAAAAATGAGCCAAAAGAAGAACATTCGGAATCTAAATTTGAAATAGACAACTGCATAAGCGGCTGTCAGGGAAATAGCGATTTTTCCAATTG
>JAUUWD010000141.1 GCA_030589225.1 Desulfobacteraceae bacterium
ACTTCAAGAAGATTAATCTGCTGGCAGCAATTCTAATTATGACTTTCATCTGGCAGGACCGCGGGGTCTCTTTTTAAAGGTCGCAAAAACCTGCTTCATTCTATTGAACGGCAGCGTAGCCTTGAAATTTGTTATAGGACAGCCCCAAAGGAGAGTCTCCGTTGCAACTGACGCCTTCTCTGCCTGCTCGGAGCTTTTATTCAAAGCCACGGGGGCGTTCGACAAGCTGTGGAAGAATTTGTCTTGCGGCCTTTAAAAAGAGACCCCGCGGTCCTGCCAGATGAAAGCCATAATTAGAATTGCTGAGGACTTCCCTGAACAGCCTCAAGAACCCCGGCAGAAGTTCCGAACAACTGCCAAATCGAAGCCAAGAAAAGATATGAAAACTTGTCTGAGCACATTGACAAAGCTTTTCCTGATGCTTAAAGTTCGCATATGTTTGTTATCTGAGAGTAAAATGATCGCGTTTCACAGGAGTAGATTGTGGCCCAGGTTGAGGTAATGAAAGCGGAAAGCCTAGAAAAAAAGATTGGAGAGGATTCCCAAGAGGAATTGAAGGAACAACCCGGCGAAAGGGACAAGGAAAATGATAATGAGGAGCGTGAGATCCCTTTAGAGAAAATGACGAAGGGACAAATGCTGAACAAGGTGAAAGAGGTTCAGGAAACTGCAGACAAAAATTTTGATCTTTATGTCCGCTCCCAGGCAGAGATTGATAACTTAAAAAAGAGGTTCCAGAGAGACAAAACGGAGCTGTGCAAGTTTTCAAACGAATCACTGATAAAAAAACTGTTGTCCGTAGGGGATAACCTCGAAAAGGCCATTGCCCATTCAGAGAATGACAACTCACTCGATGCTCTCAGAGAAGGTGTGGAATTGACGTTGAAGGGGTTGATGGATACCCTGGAAAGAGAGGGGTTGGAATCAGTAAAAGCTCTGGGTGAGTTCTTTGACCCCAATTTTCATGAGGCAGTTTCAGAGCTGCAAGATAACTCGGCGAAACCGGGCACGGTCATTCAGGAACTTCAAAAAGGGTACATTCTCAATCACAGGCTCATTCGACCCGCTATGGTTATTGTGAGCAAAAATGATGAATAGATTATTGAGGCCGGGTATTGGGCCTAAAAAATATTTTAAAAGCTATCAAGAAAAAAGCTGTGGCTTTAAGGAGGCAAAAAAATGGGAAAACTAATAGGCATTGATTTAGGAACAACCAATTCGTGTGTTGCTGTAATGGAGGGCGGAGATCCTGTTGTAATTGCCAATGCAGAAGGAAGCAGGACAACCCCTTCCATAGTTGCCTTTACCGATAGAGGAGAGAGGCTGGTGGGCCAGACCGCGAAGAGGCAGGCCGTTACCAACCCTGAAAATACTGTCTTTGCGGTCAAGAGACTTATTGGTCGAAAGTACGATTCATCTGAGGTGCAAAGTGATATCAAGATCCTTCCCTACAAGATTAGTAAGGCATCCAATGGGGATGCAAGTGTTTCAGTCAGGGGGAAAGATTACAGCCCCGCTGAAATATCTGCCATGATACTTCAGAAGATGAGAGAGACAGCAGAGGATTATCTTGGGGAAAAAATAACAGAAGCCGTGATCACTGTGCCCGCCTATTTCAATGACAGCCAGAGACAGGCTACCAAGGATGCCGGGCGTATTGCCGGCCTGAAAGTAGAAAGGATTATAAATGAGCCGACAGCGGCATCCCTCGCCTTTGGGCTGGACAAAAAGGGAGACCGAAAGATTGCGGTATTTGACCTGGGAGGCGGCACCTTTGATATATCAATTCTTGAAATAGGCGATGGTGTTTTTGAGGTCAAGTCGACCCACGGTGATACACATCTTGGCGGCGAGGATTTTGACCTTCGCATCATCGAATATCTGGCAGATGAATTCAAGAAAGACCAGGGCATTGATCTCCGAAATGACAAAATGGCCCTTCAAAGGTTAAAAGAAGGAGCGGAGAAGGCTAAGGTAGAGCTTTCCGGCTCAATGGAGACGGACGTCAATCTTCCATTTATAACAGCGGACGCCAGTGGCCCCAAGCACCTCAATATCAAATTGACCCGTGCCAAGTTAGAGGCCTTGGTGGATGATCTGATTGAAAAAGTGGTAGGGCCGTGCAACACAGCATTGAAAGATTCCGGCCTCAAAACCAGTGAAATTGACGAAGTGATCCTGGTTGGTGGCATGACCCGAATGCCCAAGGTGCAGGCAAAGGTCAAAGAAATTTTCGGCAAAGAACCCAGCAAAGGCGTGAATCCTGATGAGGTTGTTGCCGTCGGTGCGGCCATTCAAGGTGGCGTATTAACGGGTGATGTTAAGGACGTACTTCTTCTGGATGTAACACCGCTTTCCCTCGGTATTGAAACCCTTGGTGGTGTTTCCACCAAGCTGATCGAAAAAAATACAACTATCCCTACAAAAAAGAGCCAAATTTTTTCAACTGCAGCCGATAATCAACCGGCTGTTGAGATCCATGTGCTCCAGGGAGAGCGTGAGATGGCTGGGGGTAACAAGACACTCGGACGGTTTCAGTTAGTGGGTATTCCCTCTGCCCCCCGGGGTATGCCCCAGATTGAGGTGACTTTTGACATTGATGCCAATGGAATCGTGAGCGTCTCTGCCAAAGACATGGGAACTGGCAAAGAGCAATCCATTAAGATCACTGCCTCAAGTGGGCTGAGTGAGGAGGAGATAGATAGTCTTATAAAAGACGCGGAAATGCACGCTGAGGAAGACAAGAAGAAGCGGGAACTTATAGATGCCCGTAACATGGCTGACTCCATGATCTATACCACTGAGAAGTCTATAAAAGAGGCCGGGGACAAGGTGGATGAAGCTACTAAAGGGAATATCAATCAGGCGATTGAAAACCTGAAAAAGGCCATGGAAGGGGATGATACAGAGGAAATTAAAAGGCTGACTGACGAATTGACCCAGGCATCCCACAAACTGGCAGAGGCCATATATGCTCAGGCGAGCCAACAGCAGGCGCAGGCTGAAGGAACTACTGGTGCTGAATCAGCTGCTGGCGCTGAAAAAGATGAAGATGTAGTGGATGCTGATTTCGAAGAAGTGAAAAAGTAATGTTTAGATCTATTCCTTTGACTAAGGCTATCCTGGCTCTAATGTTAGGGGTAGCCTTTTTTTTCACCGCCTGCCAACCGAGAATTCCTTTGGAAAAAGAGGTTATGAAGGAGGCCCCGCCTGACCATTTTGCCCTTGCCGAGGACTACTGGCAGAGGGGGGAATTTGATAAGGCACTTGATGCATATGGGGCTTATCTAAAACAATATCCCAGAGACAAAAATTCGGCCTTAGCCCTGCACCGCATGGCAGAGATATATTCGCAAACCGAGCAATACGAAAAAGCCCTGGACCTTCTGAGGAAAATTTCCCGGCAATTCCCCTATTACACCGATTTAGCCTCTGTACACTATCAAATTGCCAGCCACCTTTTTTCCCTAAATGAGTACAGGGACTCGGTGGATGAGTGTCTCAAATGGTTTGAGGAATTCCCCTGGCATTCGTTAAAGGGGGACGTGTCTGTGCTCATGGGTAATAATCTTAAGGCACTAAGTGATAACTCCGGGGCTTTTAGATGGTGGCTTAGGGCGGAATCGGAGCTGGTGGATGATCTCAAAAGGCAGGCAGAGCTCAACGAAAAACTGGAGGATATAATAAGGACCATCGAGATAGGAGAACTCGAAGAGTTGGCAGAAATTGCTGCAGAAACTGATTATGCACCAAAGGTTTACCACAGGATGGCAGCCCTTTATTTAGAACAGAATGAACTTGAAAAGTCGCAGAATGCAGCTATGGACTTGATCCGATCTACCCCGGAGCAATATTGGGTTTCGGCAGGAAGGCAGTTTTTGGAGAGTATCCAGGAGGAGCTTTCTGTCAAAAAAGGTGTGTTGGGCTGTCTCCTTCCCCTCAGTGGCCCTTTTGCCATCTACGGACAGGAAGTACTGAACGGAATTGAGCTTGGAATGGGAATGTTCAACGAAACAGGGGATGCTCCTGATCTTGAACTGGTAATTAAGGATACCAAAGGCGATCCGGAACTTGCACTAACCGGTCTGGAAGACCTGGCTAATAATGAAAAAGTGATTGCTGTTATTGGACCCCTTTCCAGCAGGGCAGCCACGGCTTCAGCAAAGAAAGCCCAGACACTGGGAGTCCCGATGATTACCTTTACACAGAAGGAAGGTATTACTGAAGAGGGAGCCATGGTGTTTCGTAATTTCTTGACGCCATCACGCGAGGTAGACAAGCTTCTCGATGTAGCGATACGTCACATGGGTCTTAAGCGTTTTGCCATCCTTTATCCGGATAATTCCTATGGCAAGTTTTTTTTAAATACCTTCTGGGACAGAATAGAGGAGATGGGCGGAATGGTGACGGCCGTGGAGCCCTACAAGGCAGATGAGACAGATTTTGCCGAACAAATCAAAAAGATGACAGGCCTTTACTATCCAAGGCCCGAATCTTTGACGCTGAAGCTCCTGGCCATGAGGACGCCTGAAGAAGAGGAAAGCATAATATTTCCAGAGAAACCCCAACCTATTATCGATTTTGACATGGTTTTTATACCGGACAATTTTCAGAGAGTGGCTATGATTGCCCCCCAACTGGCATATTATGACGTCCTGGATGTCCTTTTGGCGGGAACAAGCGCCTGGCAGTCTCCCCACTTGATAGAGACGGCTGGAGATTATGTCCAGGGTGCCATTTTTTCATCAGGGTATTTTAAAGGTCTCGGTGATGCGGGGGTGAATTCCTTTGTGGAAGAGTATAAGGCAAATTTTGATGCTGCGCCCGGGATCCTGGCTGCCACCGGATATGACACCATCAAATATTTGATGGAGGTAATTGCAGATGAGGACGTTCGAACGAGAAGGACCCTGAAGGAGGCACTCCTTTATTACTATTTCGATGGCGTTACTGGAAGTATATCATTTGATTCCCATGGTGAGGTGGAAAAGGAATCACTTCTTTTGACTATTTCGGGCAATCATTTCAGCGTGTTCCGTTAATCCGTTGATTGGTTGAGTACTTGAATTCGCACGTCAACTACCACCCCTAAAAGGGGTGGCTTGAATAGTGACCCTAAAAGGGTCCAAATATGTAAATAAAATGAATTCGAATAACAAATGCTAAAAAATATATGTCCACCCATTAATTCAAACGCAGCCTACACTGGTGAAGATGCACCCTGGGAAAAAGAGTAAGTACTCAATATGGCAGGGCTGTATTAGGGAAATCCCCCTCAATCCCCCTTTGCAAAAGGGGGAAGAAGTCGGAATACCCAGACTAATTGAGAAGTTACGAAAAAGATAAATAACTGATCGTTTTGGAAAACATTTTGACATTGGGGTTTTGTATTTT
>JAUUWD010000093.1 GCA_030589225.1 Desulfobacteraceae bacterium
CCGCCATCGGGACTACGCCGCTTGAAAAGGGAAATTCTCATACAAGCAAGCTAAGTTTGATGAACTCGTAAAAAGTCGAAAAACACCATTTTTTGTCATTCCGGCGAAGGCCGGAATCCTGTTTTTTCAATTGGTTACAGAGTTTATGGACTCCGGTTTTCACCGGAGTGACGAGTTTTTACGAAACCATCAATATTCAATCATTTGAAGATAGTGAAAATAGACCAATACTCCGCCTCAAGCGGAGCCACAAAATGCACAAAAATAATTCCTAATGTACTAAAAGTGCACCTCTGAAATTTCCGTACGGTCAAAGATATATAAATCTACCTCGATTTGCAATGCCCATAAAATGTGCGCCGGCAAATCTCATTGCGGCCTTAGGCAGGAGTCTTAATCAGATCTACTAAGATCTTTTAACATTTTTTTTAACGCCCCTTGACATTTGACAGGTTGTCCTTATTTTTCATCTGTCACGTCTTTATCCCTCTCTTTTAAAAGCCGGGTAAAAAGGGGGTTTTTCTTTATCTGAATCTAATAATTAACATCCCCGGAAAGGAGGATGGAGATATATGTAATCCAAAGGAGGTGAGAAGAGGTATTTTCAGAAATCAAATGAAGTTGAACCATAAATTATTCATATTGGAAGGAGATAGTTAAGATGAAAGTAAGACCATTGCATGACCGTGTAATTGTAAAAAGGGTGGAAGAAGAAGCGAAAACAAAGGGTGGTATTATTATCCCTGATACGGCAAAGGAGAAACCCGTAGAGGGTAAAGTCATGGCCGTTGGCAAAGGCAAAATACTGGACAATGGGAACCAGCAGCCTCTTGAAGTCAAGGAAGGCGATAAGATCTTGTTTGGAAAATATGCAGGAACAGAGATCAACATAGAGGGTGATGAACACCTAATCATGAGAGAAGATGATATCATCGCAATCGTAGAATAAACGTATTCTGGGGCTTTTTAATTAACCACAATCAAAAAATGAGGGAGGATTATAAATATGGCAAAAGAGATTAGATACGATGCAAAGGCCAGGGAATCACTACTCAGGGGTGTCAACACCCTTGCCGACGCAGTCAAGATCACATTGGGACCAAAGGGCAGGAATGTCATTCTGGATAAATCCTTTGGCGCACCCAATATCACAAAAGACGGTGTTACAGTAGCCAAGGAAATTGAGCTGGAAGATAAATTTGAAAATATGGGTGCTCAGATGGTCAAGGAGGTTGCATCCAAAACATCTGACGTAGCCGGAGACGGTACAACCACAGCCACGGTCCTGGCACAGGCAATGTACAGGGACGGCTCAAAGCTGGTGGCGGCTGGAGTCAATCCCATGGCCATTAAACGGGGAATTGAGAAGGCCACAGAGCTCGCAGTGGCCGAGCTGAAAAAGATATCCAAACCTACCAAGGACCAGGAAGAGATCGCCCAGGTGGGAACCATATCAGCCAACAATGACGCAACCATCGGGAACATCATTGCCGAGTCCATGAACAAGGTTGGCAAAGAAGGTGTCATTACGGTGGAGGAAGCAAAAAGCATGGATACCACCCTGGAAGTGGTTGAAGGTATGCAGTTTGATCGCGGCTACCTCTCTCCTTACTTTGTCACCGATGCGGAAAAGATGATATGCAGTTTAACAGAGCCTTATGTTTTGCTTCATGAGAAAAAGATAAGCACCATGAAGGACCTGGTTCCTATCCTGGAGCAGATTGCCAAGATGGGAAAGCCACTCCTGATTGTTGCCGAAGACGTGGAAGGCGAGGCCCTTGCCACATTAGTGGTCAACAGGTTGAGAGGGACCCTCCAGTGTTCATCAGTAAAGGCCCCTGGGTTTGGTGACCGGAGAAAGGCAATGTTAGAGGATATTGGCATCCTAACCGGCGGCAAAGTAATATCAGAGGACCTGGGTCTGAAGTTGGAAAATATTACCTTGAACGATCTCGGTACGGCCAAAACAATCACAATTGATAAGGACAATACAACGATCGTGGATGGCGGCGGAAGTCGGAGTGATCTGGAGGGCAGAGTCAAACAGATCCGGGCACAGATCGACGAAACGACATCCGACTATGATGGAGAGAAACTTCAGGAAAGACTGGCCAAATTGATCGGTGGCGTGGCGGTGATCAACGTGGGTGCGGCCACAGAGATCGAAATGAAAGAGAAGAAGGCCAGAGTGGAAGATGCCCTGAATGCCACAAGGGCTGCTGTGGAGGAGGGGATTGTCCCCGGAGGCGGGGTTGCCTTCATACGGACACTTCCAACGCTTTCTAAGTTGAAACTGGAAGGCGAGGAACAAGCAGGCGTTAATCTTGTGATGAGGGCCCTTGAGGAACCGATTCGCCAGATTGTAAATAATGCCGGGGCTGAAGGGTCTGTGGTGGTAGAAAAAGTCAAAGGGGAAAAAGGCGCCTTTGGCTACAACGCGGAAAAGAACGAATATGAAGACCTTTTGAAGTCTGGCATTACTGATCCAACCAAGGTCACGAGATTTGCCCTGCAGAATGCCGCGTCGGTTTCGTCTCTGCTGTTAACCACCGATGCTATGGTTGCGGAACAACCAAAAGAAAAGGAAGACATGCCCGGAATGCCTCCTGGAGGCGGCATGGGTGGTATGGGTGGTATGGGGGGATTGATGTAGGGAAGTTCCTCTACGCTTTACCAATAAGAATTGACGGGATTCTTTTCCGTCACTGTCAGCTACTATAAAAATTGTATCCGGAACGAGAAAGTTCATGTTTCCGGGTACAATTTTTTTTGCGCTGAACAGCAATTAAGCGATGTCAGTTGATCGTTGTCAGTTGTCCGTTGAAAAGGAAAAAGCAAACGATTCCAGAGAGATATCATTCCAGCCCGTATATTCTTATGCTTCACCCAACTACCTGAAATACAAGGGCAACTAACGACTAACAACGGACTACCGACACTACCATCAACTACACTTCAGGCTTTTTACTTTTTTGCTCTGGCCTCATCAATTTTTTCGGCGAGGACTCTTAAATACTTGGCAAAATTGCTGGCCCGTTGAAACCGTTGATCCGGATCTTTTGCCAGAGCCTTATCAATTAATTGCTCGCAGGGTCTTATCACCTTTGGGTTTATTTGCCGCGGAGAGGGATGTTTTGCTTGAGTGATTTGATAAAAAAGCTCTGTTAGGGTTTTA
Source organism: Desulfobacteraceae bacterium (assembly GCA_030589225.1). GTDB lineage: Bacteria > Desulfobacterota > DSM-4660 > Desulfatiglandales > Desulfatiglandaceae > 4484-190-2. The sequence continues at coordinate 3,176 of JAUUWD010000093.1, forward strand.
CCACCAAAGGGGAGCTGGCCGGTCAATAGCTGAAAAAACACTATACCAAGGGAAAAAATATCCGAGCGACCATCGATTTCCATGCCATTAATCTGTTCCGGAGACATGAAGTTGGGTGTTCCAAGGATAATCCCCGTTCTGGTCTGAGAGGAAGAGACCGCCTTGGCAATGCCAAAATCCGTTACCTTAATATGCCCGTTTTTTAAAAGCATGATGTTTCCAGGTTTAATGTCTCTGTGGATTACGCCCTTCGTGTAAGCATAATCCAGGGCGTCGGCCGTTTCAGCAACGATGTCCAGCACTTTCCGTAAGGGCAGGAGGGAGTTTTTCTCACAAAAATGTTCAAGATCTTCTCCCTCCAGAAGCTCCATGGCCATGTAAGTCAAATCGTAATCTTCTCCCACATCGTGAATAGATATAATCGAGGGATGCGATAGTCTTCCGGCCAATTCAGCTTCCTTGAAAAAGCGTTCCTTCACTTCTTTTGCCTGCTGCTCTTCAAAATCGTCGGAGAAACGGATAGTCTTAATGGCCACCAGGCGATTGATCTTGGGGTCCTTTCCCTTGTAGACTACTCCCATAGCACCCTGGCCCAATTCCTCAAGGATCTCATATCGTCCAACCGTGGGTTTCGTATCCAGGTCATCTGATATTACGAGTTTTCCCTCATCTTTCCTCCTGTGTTTTCCAAGAGGCAGCTCTCCGGCGAATTTTCTCAATTTGGGTATTCGTGCATCCAGATCCCGGAAAATCTCCCCCTCTTGAACAATATATTCATATACTGTAATGGCCTTGTTAATCATCCGCTTGCGTTCGAAATCAAGACCCAGGTTATAAAGGACTTCTTTCAGGCCATCATCAAGGGGGCATTTTCTGAGTTTTTCAAAAGCCAGGTCCAACAGGCCCTGACTCTGCAGGCTCAGACCAAGCATCCTGTTTGTTTCAAAGCTTTCCTTTGACGAGAGCGCTAAAGTTTTCTGGCTGATCACGGTTTCTTTTACTAAAAATACCACATAAATGGTCACGAGAGAAAAACAGATATAGACGACCTTGAACCATATATTCAGATTCATAAAGAGAATCAGCCCGGTTATAAAAACGCCAAAAAGCATTGCCCCCAGCACAGCGGTCCTGGAGAAGTAATCCAGTTTGGGGAAGAAAAAACACGACAAAAAGCCAAGCACCAAGATCAAAAGCGCCTCTATATAGAGCATGGCTTCAGGCCGCTTAAGGTACCTTCCGTTTATAAAACCTTCTATGATATTGGCTGTCAGTTCGACCCGCGGCATCTTGGGGTCTACCGGGGTATTGATGGAAACACCTCCATCTTCCGCTGTAAATCCAATAAGCACTATTTTGCCATCAAACACGGCAGGAACTTTTTTCACCTTCAGGATGTCAACGAAGGAGTAGTAAGGGAAGGACTTTCTCCCACCCTTAAATTTGACAAAAATCTCGCCCTTTGTCGTAGGAATGATCTGCTTGTCTAACTTGATTGCTTCGCTCTGCACAACCACCTGTTCCGGGTATTTGTTCAGGTAATCGAGGGCGAGACGAATCGGCATTGAAGGTATGATATGCCCTCTATAATTGATAAAGGGAAGATGAACCTGCCCTGCCATCACTTCATCGGGAGGCAAGTTGATGTGCCCGATACCCCGAGAATTCTCTGACAGTTCAAGAAAGGGGGTTGTGAGCTGATTTACAGATACATATTGCTCAAGTTTCCTCCCAACACTGGTGGCTTTCAGGGAATTTTCGTCAAGAAAAGAGTCGCTTGGGATTACAAGTTCAGTGTCGTATTGTCCGAATTTCCCCACAACCGGGAGTATAATATTTCCTGATTCCTTAACCGTCTGTGAAAGTTTTTTGTCATTATCAAGGTTCTCTTCAATTCTTTTTAATTTTTCAAGGACCCAGACATAAGAGGCTTTTTCACCGGTGGTCTCCTGCTGCTGAGAGATAGCCTCGTAAAGTTCTTTAACCTCCTTTAGGCCCTGGTTTTGCTCCTTTTGGCTGAAAACAAGATCCAGTCCGATCAGCTTTGCGCCATTGGCTTTCAAAATGCGAATCATCTCGGCAATCAAAGACCTTGGCCAGGGCCAGGGACCGAGCTGGTCTAAGCTCTTCTCATCAATATTGACTATTGCAATTTTGTTTTCCCCCATTGATCTTGGTAAATCCAACCGCATCTCAACGCTGTAGACAATCCTCTCCATGCTCTCTAACAACGGGAAGGCCCTGAAGGAGAGAAATATATAAAAAACGGCGATGAGCGCAGTGATTAAAAGGTCTGTTCTATTAACGGTGAGTTTCATACAATGGCTTCAGCTACGTCCTTTTGTACCCAGATCGAACCATCAGACAAGGAGGTTTTTTTGTCGATAGGAACAATAAAGTTTTATGATTTTATCATAATATCAAAATGCCTGCATATTGTCAAAAAGAAACAAGGACTTGCAGCAATTCTAATTATAACCTTTAAACCTTGCTAATGCAGGGTCGCGGGGTCTCTTTTTAAAGGACGCAAGACAAATTCTTCCACAGCTTGTCGAACGCCCCCGTGGCTTTGAATAAAGGCTCCGAGCAGGCAGAGAAGACGTCAGTTGCAACGGAGGCTCTCCTTTGGGGCTGTCCTATAACGAATTTCAAGGCTACGCTGCCGTTCAATAGAATGAAATAGGTTTTTGCGGCCTTTAAAAAGAGACCCCGCGGTCCTGCCAGATGAAAGCCATAATTAGAATTGCTGAAATTTTGTTACAAGAAACAGCGGATAAATTTATGGTTTCAATTTCGGATTTCAATTTGACAAAGGTAACTTCCTGTTCTATTGCTCAAAATCTATAAAACCTTGAACAAAAACGTAACCGTTCACAGGTTCAGGGTTCAACGTTCAGGGTTAAGCAAAAAGAAGGCATTGAAGACCCTAAGGCCTCGTTAAAAAGGTTCATTTTCTAAAGTAATTGCCAATTTGGCTCCAAATTTTGGATTACGCCTGACGAAGCTGACACTTTTCTCGTAAATATGCATCCCAAATGCAGTCCGGGGACGAGAATGGAACTTTGAACCCCTGAACCTTTGAACCTTTGAACCTTTGAACCCGTGAACGCCTACACAAAAACCAACAAAACTCACATGCCAGAAGACATACGGGATAAACAACAACTGACGCACAAAGATATCTTGGGGCTTAATTTTGTGAGAGAGCCCGGACAATACGTGTACAGGAGGTATTACCGCACTGGCCTTCGGTCACATATTATGGTGGTATTGAGCCCGGAGGCTGTGGAGCAGGAAAAAAATGGGGTCATCATAGACGGACTGAG
>JAUUWD010000183.1 GCA_030589225.1 Desulfobacteraceae bacterium
ATAAGACCTCCTTATCAGTCCATTCGATTAACACCCATACTCTTATCCTTAGCAAATCGGAAAGGAGGAAGGTGTATTTGATAGAATTCCTTCAATTCCTGAACCCCTGAATTAGACCCGTGTCCAATTTGAATGCAACTCCATGTTATTTTAAAGGCTTTTAGTCATTTTCGATAATAACTTACGAGGTCTGTATGTTCGGAAAAGTCAAAGAAATTGAAGATCGTTATGGTGAGCTGGAGGGACAATTAAGCAGTCCCGATGTAATCCGGGATCAAAAAACCTATCAGAAATATGCCAAAGAACATAGCATGCTCACCCCGATAATTACCACATACCGCAAATATGAATCTGTGCAGGAGGAAATTGAGAGCAATCGATCGTTGTTAGATGATCCCGATCCAGAGATGCGGAGATTGGCAAGGGAAGAGATTGACAGTCTCACATTAGACTTGGAAAAACTCGGAGAAAATCTCAAAGCCCTTCTTTTGCCTAAAGATCCAAACGACGAAAAAAACATTTTGGTGGAAATAAGAGCCGGAACGGGCGGTGAGGAGGCTGCACTTTTTGCAGGTGATCTCTTCAAGATGTATATTCGATATGCGGAACTGAAGGGGTGGAAAATAGAAATTCTCAGCCAAAATGCTACCGGTATTGGGGGATTCAAAGAAATAATTTTACTCATTGAAGGTCAAATGGTCTACAGCAGACTAAAATATGAAAGCGGCGTTCATCGCGTCCAGCGAGTGCCGGAGACTGAGGCCCAGGGACGAATTCATACATCGGCCGTTACAGTGGCCATACTCCCGGAGGCGGAGGAGATAGATGTGGACATCAATCCCGAGGATCTTCGTATTGATGTTTACCGTTCCTCCGGGCATGGTGGCCAGCATGTGAATACCACGGACTCCGCGGTCCGTATTACCCACCTGCCATCAGGAATCGTTGTTACCTGCCAGGACGAAAAATCACAGCACAAAAACAAGGCCAAGGCCATGAAAGTTCTCCTATCCCGTATGCTGGACAGGCAACAGGCAGAACAACAATCAAAGATTTCTGAGGAGCGCAGGAACATGGTGGGATCAGGAGACAGAAGTGAAAGAATCAGGACATATAATTTCCCCCAGGGGAGGGCTACTGATCACCGGATAGGGCTTACTTTATACAAATTGGAGGAAGTCCTTCGGGGGGAGCTGGATATTATTATCGACCCCCTGATTACTTATTTTCAGACCGAAGCTCTAAAGAAAAACCCTGTAGGCTGATCACTCGGTGAATTGGCAATGCGTCACAAGTCCTGGATTGTAAGAGACCTTTTGCATGTTACTGCCGAGTACCTGGAAAAAAAAGGCATTGACCGCCCCCGCCTAACCGCTGAAATTCTTCTGGCGCACAAGCTCAATGTCGATCGCGTAACCCTTTATCTAAATTTCGACCAGCCTTTAACAGAAAATGAGCTTTCTGGCTACCGCACACTCATCCAAAGACGAACCAAACGCGAACCTTTGCAGTACATAACTGGGACTCAGGAATTCTGGTCTCTGGAGTTCGTAGTAACTCCGCAGGTCCTTATTCCGAGGCCTGAGACTGAATTGCTGGTCGAGCAGGCCATCGAACGGCTTAAGGCTTTTCCTGCAGTGGAGAATCATACGCCCAGGGTATTGGACCTTGGTACAGGCTGTGGTGCCATTGCCATATCCCTGGCCAAAGAGGTCCAGCAGACCAAAATCTGGGCCACAGACATATCTGTTGGTGCCTTGGAGCTTGCCCGTCTAAATGCTGAGAAACATGGGGTCACAGACAAGATCAGGTTTATACAGGGAAACCTTTGGGAACCCCTGCTGGACCAGGGCGTGACTTTTGATATTATTTTGTCAAACCCTCCCTATATAGCCTCTGAAGAATTCAAGGGCCTTTCCCCGGAAGTCCGCGATTATGAACCCAGACTGGCCCTAAATGGCCACGAAGATGGAATGACCTATATCCAAACGATTATTTTGGAAGCTCCGGCCTTCATGAATCCCGGTGGATGGATTATGCTGGAAATGGCGCCCGGTCAGACAGAGAAGGCCCTTGGATTAATTGGAGAAATCAAGGACTATGGGGAAAAGACCCGAATTAAGGATTACAGCCACCTTTACAGGGTCGTGATGGCACAAAGAAAAAATAATCAAGATCCTGCTACTTCATGATCAGTTACTGTTGTTGCTCTACCTTGGTGTAACTCCTGGCGGTCAGGAAAAATCCGAGTGCGATTAATGCCCCAAGGACCCCCACCGGCCAGAATTCGCTCACACCAATACCGTGATTCCGCGCAAGGTCGATGGCAAACCCCAGCGGCGGAGCAATGATCATTGTCGAAAGGCTCTTCGCCTGGGACTCGATTGAAAGGATTGTGGCGCCCTTTTCCTTATCGCTGTGCGCGTCAAACCGGCTTATCAGCACCGGCCTCCACAGGTTCTGTATGATATAAAGCACCACAAACCCTGCTATCATGATCAAGTAAATGCCCCAATACATGGCAGGGAGAAGCACCAGGAAGATCACAACGCTCATGCCCCAAAGGTGATGCGCCGTCTTGTCCTCCTGGCCTGGTTTACTAACCAGTCGGTATGCATTGCGGCTCGCCATGGCAGACAGGACAAACAGAACAAAGAAAACAGGCCCTATGAGGACCACCGACTTTTGCTCATCGGTAAGTTGAATGCTCGCAAACAGGACTGCTGTCAAAGGAAGCGCTGCTGCCTTCAGGATCGGCTGGAGGTAGTCTTTCGACGCCTTAAAGAAACCCTCGAAACCCATGGATTCCAATATTATTCTTCTAAGACTCGCCTGCTTTACCGAAACACCCAGTGTCTCCTTGAGATGTTTCAGCATGTCACCTATGGAAGCTTTTTCGCCAATTTTCCCGTCCACTTCCTTCGGGTAGCCGAGGAAATTGATGATGTTAAGGATGTAGGGAATGATTGAGAAGAAAAAAACGTAGATGAAGTTGCTTGTCGAAAATACGAAAAAACATGCAAGAATTACCGATACCGCCGAACCAATCTTGCTCCAGGACCGTGTGTACCCGTAGATCTTGGTCCGTTCGTCCGTGCGGCCCTGGATGTGCAGCCACATGAAAATCATTGCCTTATGGGTGCCGGTCCGGAATGCGTCTCCTATGGCGAAAAAAAACATCGCAAGAAAAAGAAGGAGCATCAGATTGTTTTGCGCAAGCTTTCCCTCCATTGCCGCCATTCCGGATAAACCGAAAGTGGCAAAGCTGATGATATAGGCTATAAAACTCAAAATCATGCATTTGCGCCTACCGCTTAGGTCCGCAATGGCACCGGTGGGGATCTCCATGATATTGATCATTATTTCGCGAAAGGCGATGAGCACGCCAATCAGGAAAAACGAGAGCCCCATCTGCCTGAAAGCGAGTAACAGGAAATAGTCATAGTACTGCTGGTTTTTTAGAAACCCATAAAGACTGAATCTCCTGAGCATCTTGTTTCCTGTCACATTCTTTCCTCGTAAGTGATCACAGGTTCACGCAATCCGGCTAAGTTTATCAATGCTTAGGGTAATAAATATTACCTGTCAATATTTTTCTTGCTAACATGTAAGTTATTCGGGCAATGTCTTTCTATCCCTCCCCCGAATGGTATTCACAGCCCGTTGAAGCAATGTCGACCATCTACTTTCAGCAAAAAATATAGTTTAATTTGAAATAATTGTTGCATGTCAAAAGGCACAGGGTTATTTAAAGGAAACGTGGTCGGAAATATAGGTGGAATGAACAACTGACATCAATTGGTGTCACAATATGAGAGATATTAAGGGGGATTAATAGGAGTATGAAAAAGCAATATTTAAAAACCAAACCTGTCTGCAAGGTCACTTTCAGGTTGCAGAAAGAAGTGGCTCAATCCGCTAAAACAGTTAATATTGTGGGTGAGTTTAACAACTGGGACATTTATGCAACCCCTATGAAGAAATTGAAAAACGGTGCATTTACAACAACCCTTGATCTTGGCCTGGACACGGAATATCATTTTCGGTATTTGATTGATGAGACAAAATGGGAAAATGACTGGCATGCGGATAAATATGTCCCAACTCCCTATGGGAATGCCGAAAATTCAGTCGTTGTTGTATAAAGCAGATATAAAAGAGTGCGCTTATAGAAATTTTATCTTTTCAGGGGCGGGATGAGCGAAGCGAACTGATTTGATCCTGACCAGGAGGAAACCTGTGGATTACGAAGTGATCATCGTTGGTGCCGGCCCGGCCGGTATTTTTTCGGCCCTTACTTTGGCCGATCTCGGCATTGAGCGTGTCCTTTTGCTGGAGCAGGGAAAGGAACTGGACCAGCGCCAACGCCGGAACTCCAAAGACATGCTCTGCGGCTGGGGAGGAGCTGGCGCATACAGTGACGGTAAGCTTACGCTTTCCTCTGAGGTCGGTGGAAACCTGGGGGAATTTCTTGACCAGGATTCCCTTAACCAGCTTCTCACAGCGGCTGATGAAGTATATGTGGCCCACGGGGCCCCGGGCCATGTCTTTGGTGAGGCATCAGCAGAGTTGGAAGAATTTGCCGATCGTGCCCGCCTTGCTGACCTTGAGCTAATACCTGCACGCATTCGACATATCGGAACAGAAAACTGCCGCAGTGTCCTTGGTCACTTGCGAGAGTCTATGGCGGGTCGAATTGAAACGCGTACAGGTTGCCCGGTTCAAAAGCTCCTGGCTGAAGATGGACAGATACGAGGAGTCAGACTGGCGGATGGACAAATTATTACAAGCCGTTTTGTTGTGGCTGCTCCGGGACGATCAG
>JAUUWD010000134.1 GCA_030589225.1 Desulfobacteraceae bacterium
TTATTTGATTTTCTAAAATTCGAAGCTCGAAATCCGAAATCCGAAACAAATACGAATGACATAAATCCCAAATTCAAAACTTATCAATATCCTGTAAATATTGTATAAGTACCAGGAATGTTTTGGTCATTTGATATTAGAATTTCGATATTGTTTCGTATTTAGATATTCGGATTTCGGATTTAGTCGTCTTGAAAATACATCTATTTGGCCAAGTTACATTCTACTTTGACGTTTCCCTGGGAAGCGGTTTGATAAAACTTCCAAGGCAGTAGCTTTGGCGCTATTGTAACCTGCCGGGCCCATGTGTAGCTTATCCGGTCCCAGGCTTGGCGTATTGGTTCTTACCTCGATAACCTCAATCCCTCGCATGCGCACTATCTCCAATTGCCTCTGGTATGCCTCCTGCCGGGCAATATTGACGGCAAGATATTGGATATGCCAGGGTGTCATTCTCTTCCCTAAGAAACCATGCACGCCCTTTTCCATGTTTTCAGACGCAATAAAATGAACAATAATTGTTTTTAGATCCACGAGATCTGCCAGTGCCTTCAAAGGGCACTTGTTGGTTACCCCGCCATCCACGTAAAGCGATCCATCAATTTCAACGGGTTTGAAAAGCATCGGAACAGCACCGGATGCCTGAATGGCCTTTACCAAGTTTCCCCTGGTAAAGATGGCCTCCTTTCCCTCAGTGAGATTAGTGGCTGCAATGGCCAGAGGTCTTTCACATTCCTCGATTTGCCTTAAAGGCAGTTTTTTTAGAAGGCAGGCAAATCCATCTCCTTTAAGATACCCCGTATAACCCCTGAATAAGCTCAGGGCCTTTCTCAGGATATAATGCCATGGATCAGGGTCCCAGAAGTGCTCTTTTTTCAGACTGAAGAGCATATCCTTTATTGCATGATCGCTCATGCCGCATGCGGCCATTGCACCGACAATGGCCCCGGAACTGGCCCCTGCGTATGCAGACGGCAAAATCCCAAGCTCCCGCTGTGCAGCCAGGAATCCTGCATGAGCAAAGAACCCAAAAAATCCCGAGGAAAAGGCCACACCCACACGAGCATCAGTCAAACTATTACCCCCAGAGAATGTAGCTTTTTTTTTGGCACCTTGAAAGTATCCTGATTTGATTGAGTGAAGTGAAGTGAACTAAAGTGACTAAAGTGACTAAAGTGATCTAAAGTTCAGACCTCGTTGAGTAGTTGAGTGGTTAAATGTTGAGTGGGAAAATATATTCTATTATTTCCGGATGTTATAGCTTTTCAAACCCTGCCCGCCATCGCTCTCGCTCAGGCCCGCCCTCCAGCCAAGCAGGCGAGGCGGACGGGCGAGGCGGGCGGGACTGAATGTCCAATTTTCGAGCAAATCATAGATATGATCTATTATAACAACGACTTAACGACTCAACTACTTAACCACTTAACGAGGCCTGAAGTTAATAAAATTCGTGACTAAGTTAAAAAAACCATTTACTAATCTTGACGGTTTCGCAAAAAGTCATTTTAACGCATGGATACCCACCGCAGTTTATCCCGCATTAGCCACGGGGATGGTATGACGGGTAGTATATCTGCCTGATATTAATTGCTTTATTGTCATTCCCGCGTAGGCGGAAAACCAGATAAATAGGCAAATTCGACTTTTTACGAGTTCATCACGATTGACTATTTAAAGAAGTTTTTCAAATATTCAATAGTCAATAATCAATAGTCAATAACCAATCCTACCCCCGCCACTTCACCATATCGTTCAAAGAGGCCCTCTCTGATCTCGGCTGGTTAATTGAGGCGTCAGGGTCCCTGTAACCCACGGCCACGCCGATGACCACATGCTTCTCTTCCGGGAGGCTCAGTTCCTCTTTTATGTCCTCATCAAATGCGGTGATCAGGCCGATCGGGCAGGTCCCTAAACCAAGGTCATGGGCTGCCAGCACAAGGTAACCCACAACAATGCCGATATCTGTCAACCGTGCGCTTGAAAACACATCGTCGATGGTAATAATGATTGCAGTGGGAGCCCCATAGAAATTACAGCTTCCTTCATTGATAAAATCCTGAAAAGACTTTTGCTCTGGCAGGTGCGGGAGCATCACATTAAGAAGCCCCCTCTGCCTTTCCACAAAATATTCCGGGAGAGGCCTCGTAGCTCCCGGCCCACACGAGATATTCTTTTCCCTCATCCTTTTTACCAGAACCCGGCTCAACCGCTTCCTCTCTTCACCCGATACAACGGCAAATTCCCACGGCTGCAGATTTATTGCAGATGGGGCCTGTGTTGCGAGTCGGAGAAGTGTTTCAAGGCTATCCCTGCCCACGGGTTTATCAAGAAAGCCCCGAGTACTCCTTCTTTCTTCAATTGCCTTTAGAAGATCCATGCTTTACCTCTCATTACAACTTTTGGAGTGACAAGTGATAAGTGACGAGTAACGAGAATATCATTTAGGTGGTTTTAATGATCGTTGTAACCCAATAATCATCTTGGAAATTTCGTCAAGTTCTTGTAGTAACGGCTCGACTTTTTTAGGTTCAATAAACCCCAGGTTGCGGCTTATCAAGATCTGAGTCTCAAGCTCAGACACACTACCTTGAGCGATATGTAAAAAATTAATAAATTCCTTACGACTGTTTCGAGCGGCCCCCTCCGATATATTGCTTGGCACTGACACCGCAGCCCGACGCATTTGTGAAACTAAGCCAAATTTTTCTTCATTGGGGAATTTTGATGTCATTTTGTATATATTCGTGACAAAACTCAAAGAGCGTTTCCATACATCCAATTTGTGGTGCGGTTTTCCCATTTTATTCCTCCACTAATCAGGCGCTACTCGTCACTTGTCACTTGTCACTCATTACTTAAGCTTTAATGTTCGCTTTACCAGCCCTTTCTCACGTTCATAGTCAATGACCCTTTGAAGCATGATCTTCTGGGCCATAACAGGTCCGGCACCGTGCCAGGTGCCCACGCCGTGGAGACCGGCTGTCCAGTTCTGCAGGAGTTTGTGTACCTTCATGATGTTTTCTGTGGGTTCATCGGACCCAAAGCTATAGAATTCCTCGACATAATCCTTTACTTCAGGATTTTTAAGTTCCTTGAGAGAGGGCAGTGTGACAATCAGACCTCCGCCTATATCTCCGGCCAGTGCCATCACCCGCCAGAAGGCATTGCATACATTCAACTTGGAGACGTTGCCCATCAATTCATCCGGAAGGAACACGCCAGAACCATCAATCTCTGACCCCCGCAATGGGGGGAAGGGCCAGGTTCTTGATGTTAGAATAAACAAATTGGCATACAGCCTCAGGAAAAGGATAATGGCAAAATCCTGTAGGCTCGTTTTGATAAAAATGCCGCAATTTCTTCAGGCAGGATAAGTGGGGTCGCAAGAACCGGATTTCCCCGCGAATCGGGAAAGACGACTCCTGGTAAAGTCAATTTGACATTTTTTGAATCATCTCTGTTACCAGCCATAAAGGAATGGGGACCATTTTGAGATTCAATATCCAGAAACTCGAGGGTCATGGAAACCATGGCCAACGGGTCTTTCTCGTTTGCCATTGAGAGGACTGAAAACTTGTGATCTTCTAAAAGAGAGATCATTTCCGGTGCCAGACCGATCAGATCAATGATAGCGTCTCTTCCTTTGATCTTCAGGAAGAAGTCAGCCTTGATAATCAACTTGAAGCCGGCCTTTTGCCTTTGATAAACAGGAATCTCCACCTCGGCAGAATAAGACCGGCCTGTGAGGTCCAATAACGACCTTATTAGTGATGCAGGTTCTCCTCCCCCCTTTAACATTGCCGCATTTTCCACCACCTCTGTTCTTTTATCATCACCCTGTGGGTAATCAATGACTTTTACTCCCAGGCTATTCAGGTATTCTTTAATCATCCAGGGAGTATTCGTGACAGGGCCTTCATTGAGGTTAATGACTACAAATCCCGGTCTGTTATGTGTTTGTTTTTCGGAAAGTTTTACAATCCAGTCGGCTGTGATCCGAATAGGGATGTCTCCGCCCAGTTCAAGAGCCTCGCCCATTTTGGATACCTTGGGGTAGTTGCACACCTCCAAAATCTTGTCTAAGGCAGTCCTAAGATTATCGCCTTCCACAAGATGGAGAACCCGGTAATTTCCCCAGCTTGATTCTATAAGCTTTGCCATCTTATCGGGGAGTTTATTGTTGAGGTCCACCATCACCCTCAAACCGTTTTGAAGGTTGAGGATGGGAAAAGATACCGCCTTGAGATCTATCTGACTGCCTGACTTTAACGGGATGAAATGCTCACCGGTTTTGACCCATTCCTCTCCCATTTCAGTAAATATGACACCAAGATCATCAGACACAGAACTTTTTGTTTTATCTTCTTTCACATACTCTTTTTTTTCTTCAGATTCCTGTGGCATTGCCATCTTAATGGGTTTTCTCACAACTTCAGGAGAGTAGACAGGCAGTCTGATCTTTTGCCCCGGGTGGATGATATTCAAATCCCGGATGGATGGGTTTAACTTTTTGATCATTCCAAGATACTCACCATATAAATAATCTTTGGGAATATCATAGCGTCCTTTGATAATGCGGGTTAGGCTGTCCCCACGTTCAACCGTGTAGTTTTCAAGATCTACATCCTTCAGATCCGCAAGCGAGACCTTTACAGGTGGGGGAGAGGCTGCAATAACAGAAGTCCCTGCGACCGGGACAATTTTAAGTGGTATAATTATTTTCTCTCCCGGATGGACCAGGTCCAGGCTGCCCAGAGATGCGTTCAGCGCCTGGAGAACAAAAAGTATTTCAGACAAATTTCGCTGTTTCAACAGGCCCTTTTGTCTCAGGATTTGCCATACCCATTCCCCCTCTTTTATAGTATATTCTTCTGTCAGGACCTTCTTGTTATCAACCTCATAGATATCCTCCTCTATTCCCGCCGTCTTTGTAAGGGATATGGAATAGGTTTTTTCCGCCTCCTGGGCCTGGGACACTCCCAGGCAAGAAATGCCCAGCAGAACAGTGCAAAAACCACGGAAACCATGTTTTAGAATGCGCGATATAATCTTTTATATACGTAACGGATCAATAGAACATAGTTCGCTCACCTCATCCCGCTAGCAGCGGGAGATTAGTTGAATGATGGAATAATGGAAAAATGGGTTTTGGGAAGATGGTATATTGGGTTATTGGCAAAGTTCACTTCACCACCAACGGTCCAATGACACTACCCGTTTATAGACCTGAAGGCAAGTCTATTTATAACTACTCAGGTTCAAAGTTCCATGGTTCACGGTTCAAGGCGAAACAACCTGAACCTGATAACCCGATTAGTTACGTTGATATAATAATAAAGAGTTATACTTAATATTGTCAATATTATTATAGTCAAATTACCAGCACCATATATTGGTATATTTTCTACTGCGTTATACAGGATATGGTATTTTTGCTTTACAAAACCTGTGTAACCTGATATTAAAGTCTTTCGAATTGTCCATGTTGTAACTTTATAGAATTTGAGGCAGT
>JAUUWD010000037.1 GCA_030589225.1 Desulfobacteraceae bacterium
ATAATGATTTGTGTGCATTTCTCCCCCAGCAGCTACTTTTACCTAAACCATTCCGCCAGAAAGACGGTGGGTAAATCCTCCAGAAGGGCGGCGGGCAGGCCCGCCAGAAAGACGGCGGACAAGAAAGACGGCGGATAAAAATAACGGTGGACAAGTCTTCCAGAAGGACGGCGGGTAAACCCTCCAAAGACCTGTCTTTACCTCGTCGCTTTAAGACATTACCGTCCAACGAATTCCACAATAGGTCTTCAACCACAACATCATGCAGGCATTTTGTGCTTGACACACAACGATAGTTTACCTATATTCCTTCCCACAAAAAGCGAGTTCTTATCAATTCAACTACCCCAAAACATGCTTTCCATGAACTTTAAATTGGAGCTATAACAAAAAAGAGGGATTATGAAAGGAAAAGTTAAGAAAATCATTGTAGCGGCAATTTTTTTAATCAGTGTAAGTTTTACTTTTTCTGGTCTATCCTGGGCTGGCGGTACTATCATGGACGAATGGGGCAGTGTCAAGCCTCCGAAGGCACCTGAACTCAAATCGGTAAGCGTTGATCCTAAAACAACAGCGTTTCTTGTTTTAGATATGCAAACAAACAATTGCAACAACAAACGCAGGCCACGGTGCGTCGAATCCATTCCCAAAATCCAGAGCTTCCTTGAGAAGGCCAGAGCCAAAGGGATGCCCGTTGTTCATAGTATTACAAGCAGTAAAACAAAGAAGCATATACGCGAAGAGGTGTTTCCAAAGGATGATGAACCCTACGTCAAAGCCAGCGTCAATAAATTCTATAAGACTGACCTGGGCGATATCTTAAAAGAAAAGGGCGTCAAGACCGTAATTATAGTGGGGACCTCCGCCCACGGTGCGGTTTTACATACGGCCGTGGGGGCTGCTATGAGAAAGTTGAAAATAATTGTGCCGGTGGACGGTATGTCGGCCTCTGAAGCTTTTGCCGAACAGGCCGTTGCATGGTTTCTTGTGAAAGGTCCGGGTACCCGTAAGCTAACTACGTTAACAAAATTCGACTTGATTGAGATTAAGTAAACCGGTGTTCAATTTTGGGGATAGATTAGGGTAGTTGGACAAGGGGCTATCGTCAATTTGTAGGGGATTCTGCAAGTTCGATAGCCTCTTGCTTTTAGTTGAATAATAGCTCCGAATATTCTTTCTCGGACATATCTTGAATCGGCGGTTGAAATCTACATTAGGATTGACTGATAAGAATGGGATGTGTGATATTTATACATTACTGCACATTCCGGCTATCAAGCTGCAGTATTTGAGAGAGCCTCAAAAACTTATGACTACCAAACGAAACCTTGAATAAAATCTAATTTGGCTTTACGATCGATTATGGCACGCAGTCATAACCTATTGATCGGGTTAGCCAAGCACAATATACAGACTGTTTAGACTCTCAGCTCCTCCCTCCTGCCATTATCTCTGAGTGAATGAATCCCGATGAAATCGTGAAAGGGCCTTCTGCCTAATTCTTTAAAATGGAGGCTGGCCCTGTTAAATAACCTCTAAAATGCCTTTTAGTTTAATAGATCATCAATGCCTGAGAGTCAGTTGGAGGATTTAGAGTGTCCCTCCATTTAACAGGGCTGGGTTTAGGTGGATAGCTGTACCCTAATCCCCCCAATTTGCATCTTTTGGGGCAATAAATCCTCCAAAGACCTGTCTTTACCTCGTTGCTTTAAGACATTATCGTCCAACGAATTCCACAAAAGGTCTTCAATCACAACATCATGCAGGCATTGTGTGTTTGACACACAACGATAGTTTCCCTATACTTCTTGCCACAAAAAGGGAGTTCTTATCAATTGAAGCCAATTGCTCATAGGCCGTTACATAATGATGAATTAGAATGATTTTTAGGCTAGTCGCAAACCTGCCAGACGACTGAGAGGGTGCGTGGAGAACCGATCACTCTGATAAGTTTTTTTGATGTTCTTTCCGCCACAATGTGAGAGTGGCCTTTAGCAACCGGTTTATTGAGAACCTTTGCGTTGGATTCTATGTAGACTCTGTTCAGATGAACATAGGCAATCACCTGACAGTTGATACTCCTCCCAGCATTCTCAGGGAAATGTTCGCTTCCATATTCAAACTCTAACTTTTTGGGAGCAAAACTTCGTAAATAGCCAATTTTCCCGCCGGAGAAGATATCCCTCTTGGCCAGTTCTATCCCGGATTCCGCAGCAGAACGAGCCACAATATCGAAATAGTCCTTGCTTATTTTATGGACCTCTCTTTTTAGCGTCCCAAGAGTGGCCATAGAGGTGATGGAGATGATACTTATGATAATAATCAGTACTACCAGAATAGTTCCGCTATCATTCACACCCGTATGCTTACACCAAAGCGCCGTTCTTTTGAGAGCGTAGGTCATCATCTTGGTCAATTTTTGTTTTACCCTATGCAAATAATACTGCTTTTCTACCATTGACATATAGATTTCATTTTTAGGTATCAGCCGATATTAAAAATTCTGTAAAATGTCTCCTTCGGTTGTGTTTCTCTGCCGCTGTGCTCACATGAAATGAGCAGCCTTACCCAGGAGGCATCTTTGAGTCTTTTTTTATCGTAAGTGTACTCCAGGGCCTCAACATTCCCCAAAAGGGCAGTCTTCGAAAAACTGTGTGAGACAAAAACAAGACCGCTTTCACCTTTTTTTCTGTAAACAATATCCACGGCCTCAACCTCCCCGGATAAATTCTTGATAGAAGATTTGAGCATGATTTTGCCGTGATGGACTTCCCTCACAAGCTCCCCTGCACTGTCTAAACGGCAAACTATTATGCAATCATTTTCTCTCGCGGGAGCATTCCCGGCCAGGTCTCCGGCTCTTTTCAGCAACCTTACCCGCTCTTTGGGAGATAGAGTCTTTATAATCAATGTGTCTTTATCCGTTTTAAATCCTCCGAATGAATCCACCAGCCCACTTGCATGACGAAGATCCTGTTCCAGGTATTTAAAAAGGACCTGGGTGCCTCTCAAGTTATGTGAGCTCTCCCTAAGATGATCAAATCGTTTTTTTACGCCCTCATGGTAAAAACGGAAAATAACAGGTGTCATTATGCCCATGATAACAACAACGATCATCAATTCAATCATGGTAAAGCCTCTTGCCTTATGATGAGACCTTTTGTTCATAGTTTGTACCTGTAAATAGTCATGCACAACTTCCGGTCCTTTTGTCTTGCCCCACACCAGGTGATCGCCAGCGTAACCCTCTTCAGGTCCTGTGAGATCATCTCAACGGTTATGCTCCCTTTCGCATCCCGAAGGCCCATATACCCTTTAAGCTCATCGGAAAAAGGGGAATTTTGGGTCGTTTCTATTTCTTTAAATGGTTTGGCCCTTATGAGTCCTGCCTGGCTCTGAAGAGCCCACATGGCCTTTTGCCTGAAAATGTTGTTTTTATGAAACATGCTGTTTTCGCTGTAAATTTTATATAAACTTATAGCCACAATCCCCAGCATAGCAATTACAATCATTAGTTCAATCAGTGTAAATCCTTTACTCTTATGTGCTCTCATCCAACGACTCTCTTTATCTCTTTTGGATCGGTTACACCTTCCAAGATCATCCTTATGCCATTCTTACGCAAAGGGATCATCCCTTGAGCCACAGCCGCTTTCTCAATGGCCTCGGTCTCAGAAGTGTTATTGATTAGATGGCCGATTCCATCCCGATTTTCCAAAAACTCGGCAATAACCGTACGGCCGCGGTATCCAGTCCCCCTGCATTGTTCGCATCCGGCCCCCTGAACATAAGAGTCAGTCATTATTTCGCTATCTCCCAGATTCCATTCATCCTGTCCCAGCTCAACGTTATTGATACACTCCTTGCAGACCTTTCGTATAAGCCTCTGACATACAATACCTTTGAGCGAGGAGTTGAGCAGGAATGGTCTTACACCGAGATCAAGGATCCGTGTGATTGCCTCAGCTGAGCTCCCACAATGCACGGAGCTTAAAACAAGATGGCCTGTGAGCGCTGCCCTCACTGCGGCATCGGCAGTCTCCTTGTCCCTGATCTCTCCCACCATAATTATGCCTGGGTCCTGGCGCAGTGATGACTTGAGCGCCCCTGCAAAGTTGAGCTTTCCCTTTGGATTAATCTGGACCTGGGTAATCCCTGCGATCCGATATTCAACGGGGTCTTCAAGTGTTATGATACTAGATAGATGCCCGCGCAATGCCTTCAGATTTCGAAGAAGAGCATACAGTGTGGTCGTTTTTCCGGAACTGGCGGGACCGCCTATAATGAAAAACCCCTGGGGCGCAGCAACTAAACGTTTAAGTTCTTCCAGGATTTCATGTGAAAAGCCCAAATCTTCGAGCCCTGATTCACTCTTGAGTTTGTCGAACATACGGATTACAATCCTCTCCCCAGGCTCCGAGGGAAGTACCGAGACCCTGAGATCCTGTGCTCCCTCATTGGTAATCTGGGTTATCCGGCCTTCCTGGATGATGTCCCTGCGATAAAGGATCATACCTGCTGCAACCTTTATGCAGTTGATGAGCCTCTCGCCTATGGCGCGTTCAAAGGTAACAGCCAAAAACAAGACCCCGTCAATCTTGAAAAAGACCTGGAGACCGTCTCCGGAATACTCCATGTGAATATCACTTGCAAGGTGGCATATTCCCTGGTTTATAAGAAAATCGGCAACCTTGCGGATATTCGAGCCACGCGATTCTACCAACTCCTTGCAGATACCCCCAAAACGATCAAAGGCAAAGGGGTTCTCGTCCCTTATCACCTTTGGGCGAATTATCTCCTCAAGCTCTACCTTTAGCCTTTTTACATCATCTTCGGAAGAAAGACCGAGCCGCATTTCACGACCATCCTTGAACTCTAAGGCAATGGATGCCCCGGCTCGCCCATTTAAAGACATTAGTTCGATATGCGCTATATCATCATAGTAAATCTCTCGCCCGCCAACGCTTAACCAGGGAAGACGGCGGATGTGCAAACAGTCCTGCAATAACTTTATATTTGATAGTTTCATTTTTACTACATTGCCATTGAATAAGAATAGATTATGGCGCTGAAGACGTACACGACCCCTATACCTACCAATATCCCACATGCAACAATGCACCACCTGAACAGGTTCTGCATCTCCTTGTCCATATTGGCTGTGAGGTATCTGTGCAGGAATTGATTTAGTTCTTTGATCAGTTCACGGGGTTTTCCTGTACCTTCACCCAAGCCGATGAAATCAAGGGCGGGCATATCGGCCAACAGAGTCTCAGAGGCCAAGGCACTTGAAAGTGACTCCCCGTTTTCAACCAGAGAAAGGACCCTCTTCAACGAATGTGAAGTCTTTCCCTTTCCGAGCCCTTCAACGGCCTCTGCCAGGGCCCGATGAGGGGGAAGCCCGAGTTCAAGATTGTAATCATACATAGTTCCCAACTCCAGAGAAAGCACTCTGAAGTAGTTCCGGTTCATCACAGGAGTTCGCCTGATGCCACAATAGATAAGGTCAATCTTAAGCACATACCGCACGAGTAGATATGCGGCAATCACTGCCACCGCAAAAAAGGCGATGAAATAGGGGTTTGAGACAAGGAAAAACAGGCGAAACAAGGCAGGGTGATCGGGTGTTGCATTTCCCAGTGCAGTCGTATAGGTGTTTGTGAATATATAAGAAAAATAAATTAGAAAGGCCAAAAGAAAGACAAGGGTTACAGAAATATAGGCGTAAATCGTTCGCATGTGAAATTTAAATCTGGCAAAGACCGGGTAATGGTCCAGGACTATTTTAAGCGCCGTGGCCAGATTCCCGGAATCATCGCCCCTTTGTATGATCTTGAGGAGAAACGACGGGAAGCCTTTCATAGATGATAAGGCCTCAGATAGGGTCTTTCCTCTTTTCAGCTCCAATCGTATCTTTTTGTACAAAGGATGTTTTCCAAGGGAGGAGATCTCGGAGAAAGTCTCTTCTTCAGGACCGGCCATAAGTGGCATGTTGTTCCTGGCCCTGGCATAGAGGTGGGCTAGTATCATGTCGAGTCCTGCACTATGGGCCATTTTATTACCTTACATTTATTAGATATTTCCAGCCATTCCAAAAATGGGAAGATACATGGAGATTATTATAAAACCCCAAAGAAGAATATTAAACAGGATTAACGCAAATTCCACCCGACGGGAAGACCGATTAGCTTGGATAGAGTACTGCTCTCGCAATCCAAAAATAAATAGGCCTAATGTTTTCGGCATATCACCTGCCACGCTGCCGGAGGCAACTGCTGTCACCAGATCCGGGGGGAGGGCAGATCCCTGCTTAAGGGAATCGAGCCATGAAGTCCCGTTTTTTACCTTGTTGGAAAGGGAATCGGCTGCCTTGATATATTTTTTATACCTTTGTATTCGAGCCGAAACGGTAAGCGCCTCACCAAGACTACCGCCATCGCCCACAATATCTCTGGTAAAAAGCATCAGCAAGAATGCGTCTAATTTGATCTGCAATCTATTAAAGAATCCTCTTTTGGTTATTATTCTTTTAAGCAGATACACAATCCCAATCAGCAGAATAAAAATAATAAGGTATTCTCTGGCTAAACCAAACAGACTCATTGTCACTCGAGTCATCAAAGGTAGGTCTTTTCCAAAAGATGCAAACATTTCTGAGAAAGCGGGAAGAACAAAGATCAACATAATACACCCTGAAAAAAAACAAATTCCGAAAACCATAGCAGGATAAGCAATAGCGTTATTTATGGCTCGACTGAAAGAGGATTCCAGGTTGTAATAATCCAAATATGTCTTAAGGAATAAAGGAAGGGCACCTCTTTTTTCCCCCTCCTTTATAACTCTGATAAGTATTGATGGAAAAAAACGAAGCCTTCGCTTGCATGCCTCGGCAAGTCCCGAGCCGTTTCTTACGTCATTGGCGATCCTGGCCAGGCTCTTTTTATATTGTGGCTGATAATGTCCCAGTAGCTCGAGGGACTCCGTAAGGGTGTATCCCGTGTTCAACAATGCCATCAATTCCGAAATCAATTTGATCGACCCTCTGTCCTTGGGAATCCAAAAAGAGAGAATCAACAAGAGAAAAATCAAGGGGGTAATTGATGCTCCGGCCTCTGCGACGATCGAAAGTATACCAAGGCAGAATATTCCCCCAATGATCCTCTTCCGGTACCTGGAAAGAATATCGATATATCTATTGATCATCCTATTGCTCCCGCCATCCGAAAGATTGGAAGATACATTGCCCATATAAAAAATATTATCGCAAAAATGACAACTATTATAGGCAAAATACTAATCCGTAAATCCCATTCTTTCTTTATCGAGTAATACGAAACAATCTCTTCCATGGCCGGTTTCAGATCCCCCTTTTTTTCTGCGAGGGCAATAATGTCGGCAACAAACAAGGGGAAATATGCCGCATGCCTGAAAGACTCAGAGAGGGTTTTTCCGTTCTCCACATCCCTTAACACGGAATGTAACCGCTCCCCCATACGAGGGTTGTCGAGGCTATCGGCGGCCCATGAAAGCATCTGCTTGATATTGGCACCGCTCTTTAACTGCCCCAACATCAGGGAAAACGTATAATAGAGGTCGGCATCGCGGAACCCAAACTTCACCCTCCTTAAAAAAATCAAGTAGTAGACCGCTGCAATGATCAAGAGCACCAAGAACCAGTATCTTATCAGGAAAAGACTCACATTGATGACAAATTGGGTAAATACCGGCAAGGCGCGGCCAAAACCTGAGTACATATCCGCGAACACCGGAACTACAAATAGTAAAAAGAGCGCAACTAAAAATAGGGAAAACAGGGTCACCCCAATACTCGGCAGCAGAGAGAATGGTTTCTGAACTAACTCGGTACGGGTTCCGTAGTTCTCTTCGAGACTTCTGATCGTCAGGGCCAGATCGTGATCCTTTTGTGGCATGGACCGAACACAGCGCGCCATGCTCTCAGGGAAGGGGTGTGCTTTTCCAAAGAGGGCATCGTATAGGTTTTTTCCGGATTTTAGGTCTTTGTGGGCAGAGACGAGGTATTTCTTCAATCTTTGATCACTGATATGCTTTGATATCAGCTCAAGTGAATCAGCAACGGATAATCCGTCTGAGAGCAATACCCTAAACTGCTTAAGAAATAATAGAAGATTAAAATCATCGAGTTTATGCATGCTCCGGCTCCAGCTTAACAACCAGGCAAATTATTCTATTCTTTTTTCTTCTTTTTCAAGGGCTTTATCACGGGCTTCTTCGCGGGCTTTTTCTTTTTATCATTCTCTCCGGTTGTTCTTTCCTCTGTGATTTCGTATGTTACATTTGTGGCAAAAAATATTTCCTTTCCATCCTTTACGGCAATAGCTGCAAAGGTGTCTTGTGTAGCCTCAACCTTGAGCTGGTATCCATAGAGCTCTTGCATCGGACTGAAGTTAAGCTCCTTCCATGATCCGTTCATCTGCCATTGCCCGTCCTTTTGGGAGGGGTTCAAAGGGCAGGCAATATAGACACCCTGTGCAGCCCTGTATTCCCTTTCCAGGGAGCCGATTTCAGCCAATAAAACCTTTATGGAGCCGTCTTTAGCTCTGTTACTATATGCGCTGAATGAAGGTATGGCTATAGCAGCCAGGATCCCGATAATTGCTATGACGGCCATCAACTCGATGAGGGTAAATCCTTTTTCGTTGTTTCTTTTCATCATCGGCCTCCATTAAAGGTGCTACTTTTTTATAAGTAATGAACCCACAAAATTTATCGGAACAATCATTTCTTAAGCGGTTTAATTTCCTTATAATTTTGAGAATAGTATAATAGCGGCACATGTGAGTCAATAGAAAAAGCACAGTATCACTTGGTCTTCACTAAGGTGAAACAATCAAACCTTCATTATCATCTGATTTAGCTACTGGATGGTAGCCTGGCAAGAGAAGTGAACATGCAAAGACAGTATACGTATGCTATTAAGTGAAAAGATCGATGTATCATACTCCTCATGCCTTTTTTTTAAAATGTTCAGCTATTTTCGTCTGGTGGTAGAGTTGTTTGCCTGCTTTCCATCCCGCTGAAATAAAGGGGGACATTGGCCTGAATTCCCGTCTCAAATTTTCCTTCTTGCCACAATCACCTCCTCCCCAAAGAATTCAGGTTAGCCCTCGATCTATTGACAATCGCCCTGAAAACTGATTCTAATAAACCAATGCACTTGGGAGTTCTGTGAAACATAGAACGGATATTTCTAAATGATGGGCGTCAGGTCTCAACATTCATTTCGTGCTTCTAACGGCCCGCCTGACAAGAGGTCCTTCCAAAGCTCTAATTTTGTGAACAGCCAATTGGATTCTTTAAGTGGCCTGGCTTAGCTCCGATGGTGTAGGCCAGGCCTTTTGGAGGAGGT
>JAUUWD010000237.1 GCA_030589225.1 Desulfobacteraceae bacterium
GTCTACTGAATTCTGTATTCTTCCAATTGAGCTTTTTCGCTCAATTGGGGTATAACTTAAGTTGAATGGTTAACTAACAGCCCAACCCTTTAGCCCGGGAATCAGTCAAATTCTTAACATTTTATTAATTCCAACAAACCCGTAGATTACTGGTTAATCTGCGGGTTTTTTACGGTCATCATAGCCATTCTCGGACAGCCTCCTGGGGATAACTTACCACCTCAATAAAACAGACTTGTCATGATTGACGCGCTGAGTGAAACCCATTGACAAGACTTACGCTTTCGGATTACAAAAATAGTAACAGTTCACGGGTTCAGAGTTCAAAGGTTCAAGGTTCGAGAGATTGTAGGATTACCACAAATCTGAACCATTGACTCGTGAGG
This sequence comes from Desulfobacteraceae bacterium, assembly GCA_030589225.1. GTDB lineage: Bacteria > Desulfobacterota > DSM-4660 > Desulfatiglandales > Desulfatiglandaceae > 4484-190-2. The sequence goes on from JAUUWD010000237.1 coordinate 387, forward strand.
TCTGAAGAAAAAACGGTAACATCTCAATAAGTCCAGGCATTCCGACCGCTTTCCCCTTTTGCAAAGGGGGATTGAGGCCCACCCTCCAGCCAAGCGGAGCGAGGCGGACGGGGGGATTTTATTAATGCAGCCCGAATTTATTGAGAAGTTATGAAAAACGCATGAGAATATAACGATTTGAGAATGTGGTTTCATCAAGTAATTTCCGGCCTGCAAGCAAGGGCAACGAAATAAAGGTAACCCTGAACGGTGTACGCTGAACCTATGAACGCATACAAAATATTAAAGATATCCATAGGAGAAAAATGATGTCCAATACCGTGGTTGTTGGAACGCAGTGGGGTGATGAGGGGAAAGGCAAAGTAGTTGATCTTTTGACGGCCAGGGCTGATCTGGTTGTAAGGTTTCAGGGGGGGAACAATGCCGGCCATACCCTTGTAGTCAATGGGCAGCAATATATTTTTCATCTAATTCCGTCCGGTATTCTTTATGAAGACAAGAAATGCCTTATTGGAAATGGGGTTGTGGTTGATCCGGAAGTGCTTTTGGAAGAGATCGAAGATCTGAAAAAAGCGGGGATTGAGGTGACTCCCAAGAGGTTGTCCCTGAGCGACAAAGCTCATCTTATAATGCCGTACCACAGGGCCATTGATTTGGCCCGAGAGGATGCCAAGGGCAAGGGCAGAATAGGCACAACCGGCAGGGGAATCGGCCCGTGCTATGAAGACAAGATGGCAAGGACAGGCGTGAGGGTCGTGGATCTCACCGAACCGGAGACACTTGAAGAAAAAATAAGAACAAATCTCAAAGAAAAAAACTTCTATCTCACGAAGTTTTTTGATGCGGAGGCCCTGGACGCGCAGCCCATATTGGACCAATACCTCGGAATGGCCGAGAAGCTCGGAATCTTCATTACAGATGTTTCCGTAGAGCTGGAACAGGCTTTGAATGCAAATAAAAAGATCCTGTTTGAAGGGGCTCAGGGTACGCATCTCGATGTGGACCACGGGACCTACCCTTTTGTTACATCATCCAACCCCCTATCCGGTGCAGCATGCGCCGGAGCGGGCATTGGCCCTAATCAGTTACATCATGTGGTTGGTATTGTGAAGGCCTACACAACCCGGGTTGGCGCAGGGCCTTTTGTTACAGAACTTACGGATGAAATCGGCGATTGTATTCAGGAGCGGGGAAAGGAATTTGGCGCCACTACAGGACGTCGGAGGCGCTGTGGTTGGCTTGACATGGTAGTGGTCAAAGATTCAGTGCGCCTGAACGGCCTTGACCGCCTCGCCATTACTAAATTGGATGGGCGCACGGGCCTTGAGAAGTTGAACATCTGCGTAAGTTATGAACTTGAGGGCGAGCGGGTTAATCATAGACAGGCGAGCCTGAAACGCCAGGCGCTATGTAGCCCCGTTTATAAGGAAATGCCAGGGTGGCAAGAAGACATATCCCAGGCAAGGGATATTAGCCAACTACCTCAACAGGCGCGGGCTTATGTGGAAGCCATTGAGGAACTGGCGGGGATCCCTATTTCTATCATTTCAGTAGGGGCCGGACGGGAAGCGACAATCATGGTCCAAAATCCATTTTAGGTACTAATTCACCGCAGAGACGCAAAGGCCGCAGAGTTAAATATTATTTCTTTTGCCGTTGAGGGGCCCCGCAGAATCTGACGGGATTAAGAAACGGCAAAAGAAAATAGTTCAAGCTTTACAACAGTAATATTATGTTGAAATTCAGGTATTTATTTCTTTATTCCACAGGGATGCATGTTTTTGCTTTCCATCCTCTCAGCGGAAAGCAAAAAAGAAACAAATTCTCTGCGTTCTCTGCGTCTCAGCGGTGATTATAAATTATCCAGTTATGATGGTCTTGTAAAAAGTCCAAATTTATATTTTTGACGCCCATAACTATTTGATATTCTAATATGTAAATTATTTTTTTTGTGTATTTTGTGCCTTTTTGCGGCTAAATTAATCATTGCATCCACCAAAAACTCCTCTCGGATATAAGAATCCTCACCATGCCTACTTATGACAAAGAATATGATGTAATTGTAATCGGGGCCGGTCATGCCGGGTGTGAAGCAGCCCTGGCGGCCGCAAGAATGGGTCACCCGACATTACTCCTTACTATCAACCTTGATCACATTGCTGCCATGAGCTGTAATCCCGCCATTGGTGGGCTGGCCAAAGGGCACCTGGTCAAGGAAATTGACGCCCTCGGTGGGGAGATGGCGAAAAACGCCGACCAGACAGGCATCCAGTTCAGGCGACTCAATACACGAAAGGGTCTGGCGGTCCAGGGATCGAGGTCTCAAAATGACCGGGATCTTTACCGCAAGCGTATGAAGTCAGTATTGGAAGCCCAGCAAAACCTGGACATCCGCCAGGCCATGGTGGATAGCCTGCTGGTTAAAGATGGAAAGATATATGGAGTTGAAACACAAATCCATGAAAAGTTCCTGTCCAGGACTGTTATATTGACAACAGGCACCTTCCTCAGAGGGCTCATACATATTGGCCTTGATCATTTTCAAGCAGGGCGGATGGGAGACCCGGCGTCCGTTCGATTGTCTCAGCAGTTGGAAAAACTCGGGTTTGAGCTGGGCCGTCTTAAAACCGGCACAACCCCTCGGTTAAATGGGAGAACCATTGATTATAAGGGATTGATAATGCAGGCGGGTGATGAAAAGCCGAAACCGTTTTCGTTTACCACTACCAATATCCCTTTGCCCCAGGTGCCCTGTTATATCACCTATACCAATGCGGAGACCCATGGTTTTATCCGGCAGGGACTTGACCGCTCCCCCCTATTCACCGGAATCATCGAGGGTGTGGGTGCGAGGTACTGCCCCTCAATCGAGGACAAGGTGGTCCGGTTTGCGGAAAAAGAGAGACATCAAATTTTTCTTGAACCAGAAGGATTGGATACAGTCGAGGTTTATCCAAATGGATTGGCCACGAGCCTGCCCATTGATATCCAGAGCAAGATGATACGGACCATCCCCGGCCTTGAAAGGACTGAGATCCTGAGGCCCGGATATGGCATTGAATACGACTACATTAATCCCATCCAGCTCAAACCGACACAGGAAACCAAACTGGTGAAAGGGCTTTTTCACGCCGGCCAGATAAACGGGACCTCCGGTTATGAAGAGGCTGCCGCACAGGGCATGTTGGCAGGAATTAACGCAGTGCTGAAAATCCGGGGCGAAGACCCGTTGATCCTACCCCGATCACAGGCCTATACCGGCGTGCTGATCGATGATCTGGTCACAAAGGGAACGAATGAGCCATACCGGATGTTTACTTCCAGGGCCGAGTACAGGCTGCTTTTAAGGGAAGACAATGCCGATTTCAGGCTAAGGGATATAGGCTATCGCCTGGGGTTGGTCCCCGACGACGTTTACCATCAGTTTAACAGGAAAAGGGACAAAGTAGAGAAGCTGCTTGCCCGTCTAAACGGGTTTAAGCTGAAACCGGATCTTAGAGTATTAGATCGGCTGAAAGAAATAGGGTCGGCACCAATAAAAAATGCCACAACATTGGGTCAACTCTTGAAACGGAGCGATATATTTTTTGATCATCTACGGTTTTTCGACCCTGTGCTCTCGGAAACAGAGGAACAGGTTGCCCTTGAGGTGGAGACCAGGATAAAATATGAGGGT
>JAUUWD010000080.1 GCA_030589225.1 Desulfobacteraceae bacterium
AAGAAAATACGAAATACTGAGTAACGTTTATGGGTTACGGTTACGATGCCCGTTTCGTTTTTCGGTAACGTCATTCGTCTTTTTATTTCTACGTTACCTTAACCGTTACCGATACGGGCTTCGTTACCCTAACCGTTACCCAAATAAACCAGCAAAAACTTGACATAAATGTTAAGATCTTAGCTTATATAGACACCTAGAGATGGCCATGGGGAAAAACGGACGTTTGGATGGGAAGGTGGCAATTATCACAGGAGCCGCCAGTGGCATTGGTCGCGCAACTGCCGTGCTTTTTGCCAGCGAAGGCGCCAAGCTGGTTCTGGCGGATATCAATGAGGATGGATTAAAAGAGAGCCTAGATCTCGTGAAAAAAGAGGGCGGGAACGCTATTATGAAAAAAACCGATGTGGCCGTAGAGAAAGAAGTCAAAGAACTTGTTGATCTGGCCCTCAAGACCCACTCTCGGGTGGATATCCTTTGCAACAATGCCGGGATTACCGGAGACCTTGTGGATTTGGAAGAACAAGAGGCGGGTGACTGGCGCAGGGTTTTCGAGATCAATATCATGGGCGCTGTCTTCGGAACAAAGCACGTGGCAAAACACATGCAGGAGAGAAGATGTGGCGCTATCGTAAACACGGCCTCAGTAGCAGGAATTCGCTCTGGGGCCGGAGGGAATGCTTACAGTGCCAGCAAGGCAGCGATCATCAACTTCACCCAGACCGCTGCCTGCGACCTGGGATGCTATAATGTCCGGGTCAATGCAGTCTGTCCTGGGCTGATCGAGACGGGAATGACAAAGCCAGTTTTTGATTATGCCCGCGAGATAGGGAAATACGGGAAATTGGGCAGTCGCTGCGAACTGAGGCGCTATGGCAGACCGCAAGAAGTGGCCTATGCCATTCTCTTTCTGGCCAGCGATGAAGCCAGCTACATCACCGGCCAGGCTCTTCCGGTAGACGGTGGCAATACAGCATCCCTCAACCTGCCTGGCATGAAGGTTTGATTGTGCACACGTATTCAGGCAATAATTCCTGGGAAAAGACCTTCCTAGCAATAGGTCTCTTTAGTGGAAGCTAACACATGAGATACTTGCCTTAAGAAGTGGGAAGTACACAGGTGGGGAACCTTAACTATTGACTGGGAAATGAAATCTCATTGACGGTCGTCAGGAGAATGTTTCTATACCGCGTGGCGTACGATAGCATCGATCACCTGCGGCCACAAGGCCTTGGGCAAAGCGTGGCCCATACCTTTGACAATTACCAATTTTGCCCCGGGGATCGCATTGGCGGTATCAATCCCACATTCCACAGGTACAAGAGGGTCGGCATCCCCATGAAGAACCATTGTTGGTACGGTGACAGACCTAAGCATCTCCTTCCTGCTTTCAGATGCGATAATGGCAGCCAGCTGGCGTGCCACCCCGTCAGGGTTTAGACCGCGATCGTGCGACTGCTCGGCCCACTTTCTGACGCGGGCCTCATCAACCGGAAATTTGGGGCCACTGAGAACACGCCAGACGTGGACACAGCTTTCGATGTAATCTATCCGTTCTGTCGGCAGAGGCGTGAACAGGATGGAGAGTGCCTCCGGCTTTGGCGGTGGAAGTCCCGGGTCACCGGCCGTTTTCTTCTCTGGCGAAGAGGGCCGCGCCGAGGGCCCCAATGATCTGAGGCTCCTTGGGCACCTTTATCAAATGCCCGACATCTTTGGATAAAATTTTAACCACAGCCCGGTTTTTGGCCACTCCCCCGGTCATGACCAAACTATCGGCCACACCCACTCGCGTGACCAGGCCGGCCGTGCGGCGGGCAATGGCCCTGCTGACGGCCAGGCATATATCGGCTGGCGCCTTGCCCTGACTGATGAGGCTGACTACCTCACTTTCAGCAAAGACAGTACAGGTGGATGAAATCGTCAGTTCTTCCTTCGACCCTAAGGCCAGATCGTCCATCTTGTCCAAGGGCACGTCGAGCGCACCGGCCATGACTTCCAAAAAACGCCCGGTGCCTGCAGCGCATTTATCGTTCATGGCAAAATTTATGACGCGCCCTTCCTTCCCCACCAGGATCGCCTTCGAGTCCTGCCCGCCAATGTCAATGATGGTTCCCACATGGGGGAAAAAATAAAATGCACCTTTGGCATGGCAAGCTATCTCTGTCTTTGAATCTTCAGCCTGTAGGACCCTAGCCCTTGAGTATCCAGTGGAAAACACCCTGGATACGTCCGCTTCAGCCAGGCCCGCCTGGCCCAGTGCCGTCCTAAAGGCATCAGTGCCGGCCTTTTGAGAATTATTGCCCGTGGGCAAAATGGCATAGGCTGCGATGTTCCGATCCTTGTCTATTAGCACCGCTTCAGCAGTGAGGGAGCCGACATCAATACCCGCGTAGTAGCTCATGACACAGGCTCCATGGATTCGATGAAGGCCTCAAGTCTGGTTTCGACCTGGGCATCGGAATAAACCCTGGGGTCGTTTTGGTCCGCTTCAATAATGACCCCCGGCTTGCCCGTGAGCTTGCTCACCTCCCCCTGCAGGCAATACATGCCTACGGAGTAAGGTTTGCAGGAGCGGTTTGAGTGCATGATAAAACCGGTGAGCGAAAAATCATCGATCAACTGGGAGAGGTATTTGATGCGATTTTCAAAACCCCAATTGATGTATACGTTCAGATAGGATGCGGCAAAAAGTTCATAGGGATCGTTCATCTCGTTGGCTTGAAAATTACTCAGACCGCCCCAACTGTTAGCGTAGGTGGTAACCACGAGCGTACATTTTTTTTCCTCGAAAAACCTTTCAAGACGTCGCATCTTAAACCAGATCGGCAGGTTGTCCCACAAGACGCGGTATCTTTCTTCAGATATGGAGCCGATCTTCTTCTGGGCTCGCTCGGCCACCTCTTCATAAAGCAACTTATAATAATCTACGCATTCCCTGGTGCCGCGCAGGGTGACGATGGGCCCAAGATGGATAAAAGAGTCCAGACTATTGAAAGGAGAGGGAATGGTCTTACCGAGATAAAGTATCTTTTTCCAGTAATCGGCGGCCTCCCGACTAAGCGACAAAACTTTAGTCAACCGATCACGGTCAAAGGGCCGGCCGAGGAAGTTCCCCAGGAAACTCTCCAGGGCTATAAACTGCGTAACCGTATAATCAATCAGGTCCTTGGTCAGGCCGTTATGAAGAAAGGGGGTGTCGACAATAAATAAGGGTACGTTGTAGTTCCGTGCCAACACCTCATACCATTTGATGACCGTCTTGCAGATATTGGTGGAGCAAAGAAGGAAGTGTGGTGGGGGCAGGCCTCCCGCCGGCCCGCCCTGGGTCATTGCTGCACCGAAATCGGTGCGGGCATAGGCACAAATATCCTGAGAAAAGCCAGCGGCCTCGGCCGCCTCCATAAGCTCAATTGATTGATGGTTCGCCGCGCACATGGCTGCATAGTTCTCGGGATAAATGGGTATAATGTCCATGGCAAAAAGGAACTCTACCGGAGCACCACTGGTTATCCAAGCGATCGGCTTTTCCTTGGTCGTCTTGGCCTCGATATAATAATTGGTCATGAGTTCTTTCATCTTCGAGAACGCTTTGAATTCCGTCATGTCTCTACCCCTCTGCTATTTCACAAAAGGCGCTGATTCTTGTCTTGACCGCGTCAAAGCTGGTCATTGAAAGCTCTACCTCGATGGAGGCTGCCAAAATATCCATTTCTTTGAGCCGGTTTATAAGCTGCGGCCTGTCAAAGGCGTCGGGCTCGCAGAATTTTGTATACCAGAATAAAACCCCATCGGCACCGGCCTTCTTTACCTTGTCCACGAGATAGGGATGGCGGTCATTGTCAGGGTTGTAAACGCAGCAACATGGGGCCGGATTAAAAAGGAATTCAGTGATCCCTTGCACCAGATTCTCGACCTGGAGTTCCTCTTTGGAGACGGTCCGCCAACCGTTGGCAAAGTCGTCATCAACGATGTGAACCCCTAATTCATCAAAGATCTTGTAAATTTCAATCGGATCGAAAACCAGGCCGGAGAGAAGCAGCTTCAGGCCTTTACCCTCTGGTGCCGGGAACTTGTCCAGGCCCTCAAGCAGGTCCTCAAGCATCTCGTTATAGAGGGCGGCGGGCAAAAAGAACCCGGCCTTGGTGGCTGTATAAAAATCATGGTTCTTCATTAAGCCCGGTTTTTCGCGCCGGATTTCGTAAAGCTTCCGCTGAAGGGCCCGGGTGCGGCCGTGCAGATGAGCGGCCTCGGCCAGTGAATCGGGCGTTATCCTTTGTCCGGTTATCTCCTCGAGCCCCTTAACCACGCTTCGAATAACGCTCTTAAGATAGGTACGTCGGGCCTCCACGGTTTGCGTGAAGGGGATGGAAAGCTCCACCGTGGGCTTTGGGAAAAGCCTCCGGTAGATTTCCCTCAAGTTTATCAACGTGTCACAAAGGGAGGTAAAGGCATAGGCCTTCACCATTTTCGCGCCCCCTATCAGCTCCAGCTCCAGCACTGATCTCGCCACAGAGCAGCAGTAGGTCTGCAGGTGGGCGTCCGATTTTCCCAGGGGCAGATTATTGCCCCACAACTGCACCGGGTATCCACCGGCCGCATCGATCAATTCCATGGGGAAGTAGGCCGGCATCACCCCGATTACCGGACAGCCCAGTTCCTTCTCGTGTTTCAAAATGGTCTTTGAAACGTTGGATACGACCTCGTGAAAAGGTTTGAACATGGCTTTTACTCCTGTCTGGTTTCAATCCAGGGATGGCCCTTTTTTACAATTTTGGCATCAATCTGTCCCGCCTCTCCCAGCCAGGCTCAGGGCACAGGGTATCTTATGATTTTATATGGTTCGGTTGTTATTAATCTGGGATCTCTATCTTTCTTTTTGGATACAAACTGTTGTTTCAAGGTGTTTGTTATCATTGCCTAATTGTCAACAAAAATACTGATAATAGCATATAATACATTAGCCAATATTGCAAAATGAAAACTGAGACTTGACTATTGAAATCTAACAACATCCAACCCAGCTATTGTAGGTAAAATTATTATCATAGGAGTACATATTGCAAAAAAGACTCTATCCCATGCTTAGTGCTTCGATTCGCAAATACTATAACGTATTCTAATGAGTATAATCTTTGCGATTGCTCACTCAGCACTTAGTCCCGAGTAAATAAATACGTCATCGAATTTATGAATCGAGGGACTTAGTATCCTGCCCTCCCCCTTGATTGGCAAGCTCCGGGAAATATTTGTACCCAATTATTGTATTAAACAATAAGTACACAAACCGGCTTGTAGAGATTATGGCAACCCTCATAATAGATTAGTCTGTGTCTGAAGAGTTGATCTGCGAATCGTTTTGTGAATCTTCCTCTGATTCAGCTTAATTCCTAAACCAGAATTATGTCATTCTCAATACATGGTTGTTTTCTTACGGGGAGGTGGGTAAAGAGCCTTTTCCCAGATTTGGGGAGATGTTCTACGGTTATAGATCACCAAGCTATGAATGGGGGTATCGCGTACCCTGCCACATCCTTAGTAAAGGGGATCCTTAATCCGGGATAATACGAACTCCATACGGGTTTCTATTTTTGACCATATGAGTTACTTTAAAGTCTGGAAAATTCAGCAGTTCTGTGATAGTATCCATTTGCATTGAATTCCGCCTCCGGTAAGTTTCATCTACGTAAAAACCTTATCACATACAGTTGGAATTCGATGCACTTTCTTACCTGCTGCTTCAAGACCCCAACCTTTTTTGGTGATACCATCACCGCCAAGGCAAGGATGGCAGAAAAGATTGGAGATAATAGATGGGTGCGGATGGCACTCATCTGGACAAATCAGCGGTGAGAAACCGTTGCAAAAGGGAAGGCTGTGGTTATACCACCGCCATAGCAAGCTTAATTCAAAAAAGGAGGGAATGAAAATGGCTTTAACAGATGTCAAAGAGGTTTTTAGCAAGATGCCAGAGGTTTTCAGCCCCAGTGCCGCCCAAGGACTGGATGTGGTCATCCAGTACAACATCACCGGAGAGGGTGGAGGAAACTGGAATGTCACGATCAAAGATGGGGCCTGTCAGATCCAGAAAGGCAGCCATGACTCGCCAACCGTGACCTTGACGATGTCCAGTGAAACATGGCTTTCCATAGTCAATAAGGAAATAAATAGAATGCAGGCCTTCATGAGCGGACAACTTAAGGTCAGTGGAGACATGATGCTGGCCCAGCGGATAGAACAACTGTTTCCCTTGTAGAGAGGGAGTTCTTTAACGGGTAACGTCATTTGGCTGTTGTTAGCCGCTAATTGTATCCATATTTTACGGTCAGCCGGATATGAGCGGATTTCAGGAATACTTTGGCGAGACGCACAAAAAGGTCTGCCAGACTGTCCGGAAATTTGTGGAGCGTGAGATTAAGCCCTTTGTGGACGAGTGGGAGCAAAAGGGCGAATTTCCTAAGGAGCTTTATCGCAAGGCAGGAGAAGCGCGTAAAGGTCTTTTTGAGGAAAGGAATGAGGATCATTGCAAAGAACAGTTGGGTTCATGGATAGTGCCCTGGCCAGATCTACCCTTTTTCTCTGACCATAAGGGAGTGAGCTTACACCTTTTTTCTGATAGATCCCATCTCCAATAGATCAATGATTTCCTCACTTCTGGCTTTTTGCTCCGTTCAGAAAGACCTCCAGAATACTCTCTGCAATCCTCTCTTTCTGGCTATCCCCCTTAATTCTTTGATCCACAAGAACCATGGCAGAAACAAAGGTCTCAAGAGCCCCAAGGAATATATACGTGAGATATTGGGCCTTGAAATCTGTTCTGAGTATCTCCTTTTCTTGGCCCTCCTTTCACCCCATTTTTTTCCGGGCTTATTCCTCGAGCCGATAGCCTTTGGGAATGGGTTGTCCATCTACATAAACGTTATTGTCTTCATCCAGAGAAAAGCGCCCCCTTGCAATTATCTCCACTGTTAGAGGGAAGATCCTCCAGTCACCTAACTCTTTAAGACACTTTTGGTGTTCATCGACCACTTTTTTAAAGGCTTCTCTGTCTTTAAGTAGGTCTGGTAAGGGAAAAGGTAATTTTACCTTTAGGGCGTTT
>JAUUWD010000283.1 GCA_030589225.1 Desulfobacteraceae bacterium
TATTTTCCTGAAGGCATTTTGATTCATGGCATTGATATCCTCTTTAGTACCTTATAAATATTTAAACTTCTGTGCCCTGTAATGGAACGAGAGAACGGATGAACAGGAGAACGAAAAGAGAGGTACTCCGTCACGTCGTCCCTGGGTTCTGTTTTTATTGACTTCTCGGATGGGCCTTATCATAGACTTCCATAAGCCTATCAAGACTTACATGTGTATACTTCTGTGTGGTAGAAAGGCTCTCATGCCCCAGGAGTTCTTGCACTGCCCGGAGATCAGCGCCCCCATCCAACAGATGCGTGGCAAAGGTGTGCCTCATAGAATGAGGGCTAACATCAGCGGTTAGACCGCTCTCTATGGCATATTTCTTAATAATCCTCCCAATACTTCGCCCGGAAAGTGCCCCCCCCCGAAAATTGATAAAAAGAGGCTCATCCCGGGAGATATATACATTTCTTCGTCTAAGATATTGAGTCGCCTCCAGGTAGTTTCTAACGGCCTGTAAGGCCTGCCTGCCAATGGGTACAATCCGCTCCTTATCCCCTTTGCCTATGACTCTGACCAGGCGTTCGTCAAAATCAATACTGGATATGGTGAGTGCCTCAAGTTCGCTCACGCGAAATCCGCAAGAATAAAGCACCTCCAGAATCGCCAGATCCCTCAGTCCCAGCGGTTTTTCCCTCTCAGGTCTCTCAAGAAGCCTGAAAACCTCATCCACAAGAAGATACGTGGGCATGTATTTTTCTAACTTGGGCGTTGCGATATCTGCTGCAGGATTCCACTTGGTTAAACCTTTCCTCTCCAGGAAAAGAAAAAATGAACGAACGGCAGAAAGCTTACGGGCAATGGTAGACCGCCTGAACCGCCCATAAAGGCTCCCGAGATACGTTCTGATAACCAGGGAATCAATCATTCCAATGCCTGCGTCGGAATTTTCACCTTCAGACCGTGCTTCTCTTAAGGCCACGAATTCCGAGAACTGCCTGAGGTCAATCTGGTAGTTTCTTATTGTGTGTAGAGAATACCTCTTTTGATTGCTCAGGTACTCGATAAATTGCTCTATGAGGTCATGGAGTAACAAAATGAGTGCGTCCGATTTTTTCGTTAGCTGTTTTTAGTTGTTTTTCGTTAAAAAATTATTCAGTTTAACATATCTATATTAATTGGCAATTAAAAAATGAGTATCCACATTCTTACCTTGACTTTGCAGTGCATAGGGCATTAATCTTACAAAAACCATAAAATTTCAGAATAATCGGGAAAGGATTTGCGCATGGAAAAAAGAGCTGAACAGTTAAGAAATGTAGCCTTCATCGCTCACGGGGGTTCAGGCAAAACTTCTTTGGCCGAAGCCATTCTTTTTAACGGAAAAGCAACCACAAGGCTGGGCAAAGTTGATGACGGCACATCAAACCTGGATTTTGAACCTGAAGAAATAAAGAGAAACATTACAATTAACACCTCTTTTCATCACTGCAACTGGAAAAAACATACTATTAACCTTATTGATACACCAGGAGACGACAATTTCCTTTCAGACACCAGGCTTTCAATGCAGGCGGCCGATGGCGTGGTAATAATTATAGATGCCACCGATGGCGTAAAGATTGGAACAGAAAAGGTCTGGAGATTTGCAGATGAATTGCAGCTCCCCAGAATTATCTTCATCAATAAACTGGACAAAGAAAGATCAGATTTCTTCAAAATCGTGGAAGAAAGCTCCCGGACTTTTGATGTCAAAGCAACGCCGGTATTTCTTCCCATAGGTGCTGAGGACAAATTCGAGGGGTTAGTCGACCTGATCCAAATGAAGTCCTACCGTTACAGCAAGGATGGCAGTGGAAAATTTGAGAGCGGAGACATACCTGCTGATATGGAGGAAATCGTCAGTGAATGGCGTGAAAAAATAATAGAGAACATTATTGAAGCCAACGACGACCTCATGGAAAAGTACCTGGAGGGGGAAGAGCTATCAACCAGGGAGATTGAGGAAACTTTAATGCAAGGCATCAAATCGGGCATGATAGTCCCTACGGTCTGCGGCTCCTCTACTTTGAACCTGGGTATTCCGCAATTGATGGACCTTATTGTCCAGGGGCTCCCCTCGCCCCTTGAAAAAGCTCCCAGGGAAGGGACCACACCTGGTGGAGAAGAAGTCTTAGAAAGGGCACCCACGGTTGACGCTCCTTTTTCTGCCCTTGTGTTTAAGACCATTGCCGACCCATTTGCTGGCAGGCTTACCCTTCTAAGGGTATTTTCAGGTACGACTAAATCGGATTTGACACTTTATAACGCCAATAAACAAACCAAAGAAAAGTTCGGCCAGCTTCTTCTCATAGAAGGCAAAAAGCAGCGGCCGGTGGAAATGGCTGGCCCTGGAGATATTATCGCCATAGCCAAATTAAAAGAAACATCTACAGGAGATACCCTGTGCTCCCCTGATGATCCTATCATCTATAAACCCACTGAACCGCTGCCATCTGTTATATCTTATGCGGTTGAGGCAAAAGTCAAAGGCAGTGAAGACAAAGTCTTTACCTCTTTGGCTAAACTCCTCGAAGAAGACCCCACTCTCAGGCTGGAGAGGGACCAGGCTACCTCCGAGACTCTCCTTTCCGGCACAGGGCAGATACACTTAGAAACCACGTGCGAAAAACTGAAACGAAAATTCGGGGTTGAGGTTAATCTGAATCCCGTTACGGTGCCTTACCGGGAAACCATTAAAAAACCTGTGCAAAAAGTCATTTACCGCCACAAGAAGCAGACTGGTGGCAGAGGCCAATTTGCCGAGGTTCATTTTGATGTCTCCCCTTTGGAAAAGAGTGCAGGATTTGAGTTCGATGAGGCCCTGACCGGCATGAATGTACCCAGAAATTTCGTGCCTGCCGTGGAAAAAGGACTTAACGAAGCACTTACAAGCGGGACCCTGGCCGGCTACCCTATCGTGGACCTGAAGGTCCGCTTCTTTGACGGTAAATCCCACGACGTGGACTCATCCGAAATGGCATTCAAGATAGCGGCCCGCATGTGCCTAAAAAAGGCGATGCAGGACGCGAACCCCACACTTCTCGAGCCCATCATGAAAATGGAGATTACAATCCCGGAGGATGCGATGGGCGATGTGATGGGCGACCTAAACGGTCGACGCGGAAGGGTCCTTGGAATGGACAGTCAGGGAAGATATCAGGTGATTAAGGCCAATGTCCCTATGGCCGAAGTCCTGCAGTACGCCCTGGATCTCAATTCCATAACTGGAGGCCGCGGGACGTTTCAGATGGAGCACTCCCATTATGAGGAAGTTCCAGCCCAGATTGCAGAAAAGGTGATCGCAGCCGCTAAGGATAAAGAATAGACGCGCGATGGAAAAACAGTTTACAGCAGGCATTCTGACAATCAGCGACAAAGGGGCTGAGGGCAAAAGAAAAGATGAGAGCGGAGATATTGTCGCCAAGATGCTGGGGGAATACGGTTTTCTCGTACTGAGGAAGAAGATCATCCCTGAT
>JAUUWD010000053.1 GCA_030589225.1 Desulfobacteraceae bacterium
ACAGGCATGAGAATTGATGTCCATAATCATTTTTATCCCACAGGGTTTCTGAAACAATTGGAAAAGGACGGGCCTGCTGCCGGTGTTACCGTTGAGACAGATGAATGGGGTAGGCAAATCATTGTCCAGCACGGGAACCGGTTGGTCACTATCACCCCTCCTATGAATAACGTAAACAAGCGAATAGAGGATATGGATAAAAGTGGGTTTGACATGCAGATCCTCACATTATCCGCTCCCAGTGTGGATATCTTTCCCGTCGAGATAGGTGAGACGCTTGCCAAGGTTGTCAATGACGAAATTGCCCGGAACTGTCAGGAAGACCCGGATCATTTCATGGCGTTTGCCACCCTGCCTTTCATTGATCCAGACCGTACTGTGATGGAACTCGAACGTTGTATTGATGCACTGGGGTTTAAAGGCGCCTGTATGGGAACAAATATAAACGGCATGGGTCTAGACGATCAGATCCTCTATCCTTTTTATGAGCGTATGGCCGACTATGATTTACCAATCCACATACACCCGCGGGCACCGGCGGACAAGGAGACTTACAAAGACTACCGCCTGGTCCCTATGATCGGCTTCGAGATGGAGCTTTGTATTGCCGTGATACGATTGATTATGGGCGGGGTGATGGAAAGATTCCCTAATCTCAAGTTCATCGTTTCCCACTTAGGCGGTGCTCTTCCATACCTGGCGGAGCGGATACAAAATTGTTACGAGGCATATCCCGAGTGCCAGGAAAATATCTCACGCCCGGCTAAGGACTATCTGAAGCGGTTTTATTACGACACTGTCAGTTTTTTCGAACCCGCCCTCATGTGTGCTTACTCTTTTCTTGGTGCCAGGCGTCTGATTCTGGGTTCCGATTACCCCCATGTAATAGGAGATATACGCGAAGCGGTCACCTCTATCGAGCACCTGGACATCCCCCAAACAGATAAGGAGATGATTTACTCTGCAAATATCCTAAGGCTGATTCACAAGGATAATTAACCAAGGAGAAAAAGCCATGGAACTTATAGATCTTTCAGCAGATGTGCTAATCATAGGTGGAGGTTTAGCGGGTACGAATGCCGCTATGGGTGCCGCTGAAAAGGGCGCCAGTGTCTTAGTAGCTGATAAAGGCAATATAAACCGAAGTGGTGACATCGGAGGCGGTGTGGACCATTTCCTGGCCTTTTTGAATGAAGGCCAGGAGTGGGATACCCAAAATGCATTCTTAGACTATGTAGAAATGATTGGGCGTGGTACCGGCCACCTGTCCATTATCGAATCTGTATATTGTGCTGAACTGCCAGATGCCATTGAGCGGATGGCCCGAATAGGCAACCCTCTTACCCAGGCAGATGGTTCCTTTTACAGGACGCAATCCATGGGCCAGCCCGGCACTTACTGGATTAACTTCAACGGCAAAAGACTTAAGCCCTGCTTAGGTAAAGCTGTGCGCAAACTTGGTTGCACTGTCCTGGATAAAGTCATGATGGTGGACCTTTTAACTCATCAAGACGCGGTGGTGGGTGGCATCGGGTTTCACATTCGCAGTGGAAGCTTTTACATTCTTCAGACGAAAGCAACGGTAATTGCAACTGGAAATACAAATCGTTTATATGAGAATCCCCGCATTAATCCTTTCAACACATGGCTTTGTCCATTTGATACGGGCGATGGCCAGATCATGGCTCTCAATGCTGGAGCTGCCCTTACCAATATGGAATACATGCGCATGACGTTGCTCCCTAAAGGTTTTGCAGCTCCGGGCTTTAACGCATTGGTGGGAATGGGCGGCCGTTTTCTCAATAGCCTGGGAGAGTATTATATGGAAAAGCATCACCCCATGGGTAACCGGGCTCCCCGCTATGAGGTGGTCTATTTCACCCTGGAAGAAATTCGAAAGGGCCATGGGCCTATCTACATAGACTGTCGTCACCTCAATGAGAATGATTTGATCCATCTCGAGACGAGTTTGGGCTATGACAAGGATACGCTCCCCGACTATTTTGAACAGAGGAAAGAGGACTTAAGGACGAAGCCAGTTGAAATCACCGTGTCGGAAGGTATGCAGGCGGGTCCAACAGAAGTGACGGGAAGCGGGATAAAAATCGATAAAAACTCGGCAGCCACTGTTCCGGGTCTCTTCGCCTGTGGAGATGCATCCGACCACAATCGTTGTGTACATGGGGCCGTCACAGGAGGTTATAAGGCAGGTAAATCGGCTGCTACTTATGCGAAGGGTCTCACGCACGGAGATGGGGCTCCGAAATCCATTATCCGTGAAGAGATTGACCGCTTTATGAAGCCGCTACATCGGCCCTCTGGGTATCCGTACCGACAGATCGAAGATGCAATCAGAAAAATCATGGCGGAGCATGTTGGTCCAATGCGTACTGAAGGATCTCTTAAATGCGGTTTAGAAAAGCTCCAGCGAATCGAATCTTACCTGGATGAGATGAAGGCCACTAATTTTCATGAGCTCATGCGGGCGCACGAAACTCGCTCGATTCTATCAGTCGGCAAGGTGATGGCCACCACCGCCCTTTTCCGGACCGAGAGCAGGAACAAGCCCTATCACCACCGTCTTGACTTTCCAGACACCGATAACACCAACTGGTGTGGCCTAGTGGTCTTTCGAAAGGATGGGGACCGGCTCTCCTGTTCTTTCGAGCCTACTACCTAGACGTCATGCGTCGGGATGAAAGGTGATCTAGGCTTTATTTGTGGAGGATAGAAAATGCCACCCACTTTTTATATGAAAAAATGCACGGGCTGCGGTCTGTGTGATTCGATCTGTCCGGCTGACGCGATTTACATGAAAGAATTTGAGGATACTAGCGTTCCCTACTTGAAATATCCTGACGAGTGCTGGCACTGTGGGTCTTGCCGACAGGATTGCCCGGAGGGAGCCATTGAAATTCAATTCCCACCAGATATGCTATGCATATGACTCATCTCATGATAGTGAAGGCACCAACGACCCATAGTCCAATATCCAGGGGTGCTTTTACAAATTCATTGTCCTCTATGAACAAATCCCGCAGTGAGGAATGACAGAACTATACTTTAGAAATTTTACACAGAATACCTCGAAGATTAGGTGTGCCCATTTCTCGGGCATATGGGGGGTTGTCATCTGTTAGGATATTGATATTTGCCTCCGCCCAACCATATAAGTTTTCATAACCTCTCTCGGGAAACCACCAGGCGTAGTCGACACCCACCACTCGCGGGTCAATATCGGTGGTTAGGCGCGCCTTTTGTCGTATTTGCCCCCTTTTAGTTTCTATATAAACCCAGTCGTCATCTACAATCCCGTGTTTGCCTGCAGTATCAGGATGGATAAAAACAACGGGCTCAGGTTGGGTGCTTCTAAGAGACGCAATTTGCCTTCCAGCAGAGTGCCGATAAGGACCAGATTTCCAGGAAGTAAATACGAGAGGAAATTCTTTCGCGAGTTCTGGGGCACTGTAGGGTGATTCTGGGGGCTCATGGTATGCAGGCAGAGGATCAAATCCCCATTCATTAAGCTGGCTTGAGAGGAGTTCTACTTTGCCCGAGGGTGTCGCAAACCCATCTCTTTCATGCCTTCGATATTCTTTTCTTCCCTCAAGAGTTCCAACATTCCTGAACTCTTTGAAAGTCAAACCTACAGGCTTTAGGATGAAGTCCAAGCACGCCTCTTCACTTTCCCAGAAGTACTCACCAAAATCCAGCCTATGGGCGAGATCTCTCAAAATTTCATAATCTGAACGGCTCTCACCAATTTGCGCAACTTTCTGCTGAATTTGGGTCACTGGATAATATGGTGGAGCCACGATACTATCATACTCAAGATAGCTTGCAACAGGAAGAACGATATCGGCTAATGCTGCTGTCGGCGTCATGAACATATCTGCGATTGCCAGGAAATCCAACTTTTTAAGTGCGCTATAGGCCTGCCGGGCATTGCTGTAAGTTAACAACATGTTTCCCCCTTGGACGAATCCCACACGAACCGGATACGGATCTCCGTGGAGAATGGCCTTTACAATACTCTGTGGAAGTGCGTAAAACACCGTGGGCAGGAGTCCATCCTCAGCATTTAGTCTTTTTTCGCGGTTTTGCTTTGACATCTTATCGCGCAAATCAAGCTCAGGTGAACCCATCGGACTTAGAGCTCCAGGTAATGAGCAGAATAACTCGCCGCCTGGTATACTCAGGTTACCTGTAATGGCTCTCAGAATAGAAACAGCACGTGCTGTCTGAAAATTGTTAATATTGTGGTCAATGGCGTTTCCCAACTGAATTATAGCTGGGTGAGAGGTAGCATAAATCGTGGCCGCCCTTCTGATGTCCCTCGCTTTCACCCAGGTTATCTGTTCCACAACCTCCGGTGGGTAACTTTTGATGTGAACCTTAAGTGCATCAAATCCAACAGTCCAGTTATTCACAAAAGTCTTATTGTACAATCCCTCGTTGATGATTACGTTTATCATACCCAAAGCCAACGCCAAGTCTGAACCAGGTCTAGGTTGTATCCATATATCTGCCCTGTCAGACAGATCAATTCTCCGGGGATCAATTACAATTAGCTTTGAACCTCTTTCCAGGGCGCTAACGGTCTGCTTATGCTCTCCAATTCGGGTCTCAGCCATATTAGCCCCCCACACGAGAATGCAGCCTGGGGGATATTCATAATCGGGCACCGGGTTATATCCATGTGTAATAATGCTGCCGTTTACTCTTGGCACGTAACAAACTGATGCCATCGATGCTATATTGGGCACACCAAAGACATTAGCAAAGCGCGATAGATAAGTACCCTGGAATCCTCCCTTGAATGATCCCCGCATAAATACAAGGCTTTCCGGACCGTAAGAAGCTTTAGCCTTGATGAATTCATCCGCCACTAAGTCTAACGCCTCATCCCAGGAGATCTGCTCCCACGCGCCACTGCCCTTTTCTCCAACCCTTTTTAAGGGGTGTTTTAGTCGACTTGGATTATAAAGATAATCCGATGAAGCCAACCCTTTAGTACACAGTGCGCCCCTATTTACCGGGCTGTCAGGATCACCTTCCACGAGGACAACTTTGTTACCCTCCATATGTATAAGAACACCACATCCTGTCTGGCACAGCCCACACGTGCTTTTTACAGTCCGAAATTCAAGTTCCTGCTCCATTCAGACCTCCATAATTAATTATTCTCGCAACAGTTTTTTTAAAAGATTCTAAGTTAAGCGGCACACCTATTATCGGACAGAAAGGCATAACCTTAACAGGGTAGTTTTTGGACCAAATCCCGGGGCTGCCTAGCCCGTACGCAGGCCAATACAAAAGAAAATGCTAACTAAAATAAATACTACAATGGATAATCTATCGCTACCCTACAATCCCGCTTATAGGGATAGGCCCAATGAGGGCGGGAGTGAGTGTGGAGCCTAAAGTACCTCATTTTAATTATGAACTAAAGCACTTTTTGAATTACGATCAGAAAAGCTTTAATTGTCTGTGAGGCTTTTTTCTTGGTTTCCATCCCCGCCGCTCTAAGGGGATCAATATGTCTTTTGGTATGTCATCAAGGAATGGCGAAGGATCCATGGTAAGAACACGGCCATTGAGGGTCCGGCGCTTTACATGGGATAGGATGAGTCGGGACCGGGCACGTGTCATACCCACGTAAAAGAGACGCCTTTCTTCTTCCTCATCCCTGCTTCCGAACAAAGTGCACGGCATGAGTCGATCCTCGCAACCGGTAATAAAGACCACCGGCCATTCCAGGCCCTTTGCTGCATGGATGGACATCAGGCCCACGCGATCACCGAGAACAAGAGCGTGATCGATGCCCCGCTCCAGGGAAAGGGTATCTAAGAATGTCTCTATATTCCCTTCAAAATTCGCTGCCAACTGCTTAAGGCGGCGCAGGGTCTCAATGGATTCCTCTGATGAGCATTCAAAATCATGCAATGTTATGGCGCTATCGATGAGTTCTGACAAGGCGCCGTGCGTCTCGAAAGCCTCGGCTGATTGCTCTTTTGTAATTGCCGCTTCGGACAGGGATTGCTTATACAACTTCGCGTAATAAGGATTATCCGGATACTGAAGTGTCTGAAAACACCGCCACAAGATATTGACCGGATACCGGGCAATCAGAGGAGTTTCCCCGGACCGAATAAAGGGAATTCCGGCCCTGTCCAATGCCTTTTCCAGGGCGTCACCCTGTACATTCAGACGGAAAAGCACTCCTATATCGCCAAATCCTAAAGACAGGTCCCCCTCATGGGACGCTACACGACCGCTATCCAGGGAGAAATAGGTTGTACCTCCTATCAATCTTTCCACCTGTTCCACGATCATCTCCGCCTCTTCCGAGTCGGTCAGGCAGGCCGCAAATGAGACAGTCGCCGCGTTAGAGGATTGACACTCAAGGGGTTTTTCCTTTCCCATGAGGGCGGCAGCGCCTTGAAGTATTTCTTTGGTAGAACGGTAATTCCTTGTAAGTGTTATTTCCTCGGCCCCGGGGAAATCCTCTCCAAATCGGTGGAAATTTCCCACATCTGCACCACGGAATCCGTAGATGGCCTGGTCCGGATCACCGATCACACAGATTTGGCTTTTTCCTGTCTGGATAAGTGCTTTCAGTAGTTCAACCTGAATAAGGTTGGTGTCCTGGTATTCATCCACAAAGACCCATGGGAATTTTTCCCCATAGTCACAGGCGATATCGGGATGATCGCGAAAGAGCCTCAGGGTTTCCACTTCCAGGTCGTCAAGATCCAGCATGCCCAGGTCTCTCAACACGGTCTGGTATTTAGTGAACAGGGACATGAGTTTATTCTCGACTTGCGGCTCCGCCTGACCCAGGACAGAGCCTGCTTTCATGCCCGGGAGGGCCTTCAAAAACTTGCCTGTGACTCGTTTGCCCTCACCAGATTCGGAAAGGACCTCTTGTGCAAGACTTCGTGCATCGATTTCCGTGAAAAGGATAAATTCAGGGTAAAGGCCGCTCTTTTCCCCGTCGCTTCGGAGGATCTCCAGACAAAAACTATGGAAGGTGGAGACATGAACTTCATCTGCTGTTAATCCTTCAAGGAGTTTAGAAATCCTGTTCTCCATTTCTCTTGCGGCTTTTCTTGTAAAGGTGAGTGCGAGGACCTGTTCCGGTTTTGCAATGCCTTTGCGGATCAGGTAAGCGATTCGATGGGTCAGGGTCATGGTCTTCCCTGTTCCAGGACCGGCCACCACCAGAAGATGACTGTCCTGATAGAGAACTGCCGACTTTTGCTCCGGGTTCAGGGGATCAAGGATCGGGTCCGCTGGTAAAACACCCTTTGTTGTAACCACTTTTTGCTTTTTCTTGCGAGTCTTTTTTGGGCGAGGCGCTTGATCTGGTTGTTTGGGACTTCTATGTTTTTCCTGTTTAAACAGGGCCATCTGGCCGGTAATGGCCTGCTTTTCCGAGTCTTCAAATAAGTGAATTATTCCGTATTCGCCGTCGTAACCCTCTTCCCGGATCACCTGATTCCGTCGCATTCTCCCGATCGCCTCGGAAAATACAGGCCCCCCAGCAGCTTCAATATCGCTTAAGGGCACGTCCATCAGGATCTCAAGTTCCGGCCCGAGATCAAAAAGCAGTTTTTCATAGAAGGACATCACTTTTTTTGTGGCTGGTCCGCAACTTAAGATATCTGAGAGGATTTCAGGCAGGGGAATGAGGCTGAAAAAATCCTTGGAAAGCAGGGGAGTATCACGGTCCGCAAGTTCATGAATCCGGTTAAGCACCCCTATAGTCAAGGGTTTCCCACAGACAGGACAGATCCCATCGTGTTTAATGGTTTCTTCGGGCTGAAACCTGACCTGGCATTTACGGTGCCCGTCTAAGTGATATTTCCCCTCTTCAGGATAGAATTCTATTGTTCCCAAAAATCCTTCTCCGTCAGTCATGGCCCGGATCATGTGATTGTAATCCAGATCCGTGTCAAAGATATTGGCCTCGCGCCCAAGTTTTCCGGGGGAGTGGGCATCGGAATTGGAAACCAGGAGATAGTCATCCAGGTTTGATAGAAGGCGATTCATGGGTGGGTCTGAGGAAAGACCTGTCTCAAGGGCATAAATGTGACTCGTAAGATCTTCAAAGCACTCTTCCAAAGTGTCAAAGCCGGACTTGGATCCGAACACGGAAAACCACGGGGTCCAGACATGAGCAGGAATAAAAAAGCCGGCCCCGGCCCCAGCTCCACAAATCCCACCCCCCGGAGCCAGGCCGATAAAGATTACCTACGCAGGTGGTATGCCCCTGGGAACCATTCTCCCAGAAGGGCAGAAGATGTTTAAAGAGTTAATTGAGAAGAAAAGTTAGGGAGTAATTACCGTCGAACTTTAC
>JAUUWD010000054.1 GCA_030589225.1 Desulfobacteraceae bacterium
GTTATGCTTTTAATATGTATCTAAAGGAGGTGATGGCTATGAAGCGCTTTATGGTACCAAGGGTAGCCCATTGTAGCAGTGGTTGCCATATCAAGTCCTGGGCAAGACGTTAAACTGCCTAAGCAGATTAATTTTCCCCATGCATATTCCGGTTGCGATCCAAAGCACCACCTATCCCAAAAGGCTTTTATTGTAAATGGTCTCAAAGTATCGCTGTTGAAAGTAAGAGTTTTGTTGAAGGGATAAAAGAGAAGCTCGGCATTCGGACAAAGAGACGAAAAGTTGTGGAATCTAAAGGTTTGTATCATCTTCGTGAAGCGCAGGCTGCTTACAATAGTAATTTTACCCCTGAAAATAGTGTGTTAAGAGCCATCCGCTCTCCCATACCGACAAGGATGACCATGCACAGAAGGCCGACCGTACTTTTTCGCAGACCAAGAAAGTCCGAAATATGCGTCAGACTGGCCATTGCAATAATCCTCTTTAAAAGAGTTGATACAGTATAGATCTTTAAATTGGCGGTGCAATAGTCACGAGTACGCGCATTTTACTTTTTGCCCGTATACCATGAGGTTCGCTGATATCCGAAATCAGGACGTCTCCCGGATAAGCAGGAATCTCACCCCCATCTTTTCCAAGAAATGAGCCGTCGCCTTCAAGTACGACTATACTAAGCTGGCCTTCTAAATCATGTGAGTGCACGGGAAGTTCCTGACCGGGGTTAAAATTGAAATTCAAAACCTTGAAGTATGGGGAATCGTGAACTAACAATTTTTTGAACACTTTGTCATTGAAACCACTCTCCTTAAACACTTCAATTCGTTTCATCATGGCTGATTCTCCTTTCTTTTATTATTTTTAAACCCTAAATTTATTTTGCCCTGAAAAACCTGGTCTTTTGGGCCAGGTCAGAGTTCTCTGGCTCTGCCTGAAAAATCGCTGCAAGAGTTTGAAGTGAACTAAATCCGCCAAAGTACGGTGGCGGATAAAGTTTAAAGTGAGCTAAAGTTAAGGAATTATGTCAATTATATAAAATCAGTGGAGCGAAGCGACACCATAACTTTAGACACTTTAGATCACTTTAGACACTTTTAACTTGTACGGCTTTAAGTAAAACAGCCCCTTTCAGGGGCAAACCAAAGCCTGGTCTTTTGGGCCAGGATTCTTTACTAATTATAATCTTTTATGTGCGTTTACATTGACTTAAATCAAGAACCGGTTCATTACAATAAAAGAATGATTTTCAAAAACATATATGATTTATTAAATTTTATTGGTTTAAATGAGCCCACACACAATAAATACTACGATGTGGTATTTTTTTCTTGACATAAGTATTCAGGAATGATATTTAGAAAACGTAAAGCCATTGTTCCTTCCTCTGAATTAGGGCGGTTTTCTTTTTATAAAAACCGCCCTTTTTTATCACCTTATTCTTCTTTCCTCCTGCAATATCTCTGATGATGTCATTTCAGTAATGGATTTATCCTGTCCGGATAGAGTTTGCTTCCTGAAAAAAATGCTTGACAAGTGATACCACATAGTATTACTATGTGTTATCACAATGTGGTTATAATTTGGACAATTTTTTTAGAACTTTCATCGAAAGCAACCGGGAATTCAGCTTGGACAGTAAAGAATTTAAACATTTCAGGTATAGACTGGGCAAGACACAGCGGCAGATGGCACAACTGCTTGGAGTGTCGCTTAAGGCTGTCCATAGTTACGAGCAAGGATGGCGAACTGTACCGGCCCATGTGGAACGGCAGATATTATTTCTAGTCTCCAGATTGAATGAGAATAGCAAAGGTAGAAAGTCATGCTGGGTTGTGAAAAAATGCCCCCCGGAGCGTAAGAAACAATGTCCGGCCTGGGAGTTTCAGGCAGGAACGCTTTGCTGGTTTATTAACGGCACTATTTGTGATGGCACCGTTCATAAAAACTGGAAAGAAAAGATGAAATTGTGCCGATCTTGTGAAATTTTGAAATCCTTCCTTTAACTTCTAATAAAACCAGAGGCTTTCTAAGACGGAGGAAACGGAAGGCTATAGAGGCTGGAGGAAGAGAAAAGTAAGGACACTATTTTTGGAGGTATGACATGAATCAAAAGAGGAATTATCGTTTCAACACCCTGGTTATTCATGCTTCACAGTCGCCTGAAGACTGGCAAGGTGCAACGCTTCCTCCTATTTTTCAAACAGCTTCCCATCTGCACCCTACAGCTGAGAATCTGAGTCAAACCTTTGCCGGTAAAAAGACTGACCATATTTACATGCGGCTCACAAACCCCACAAATCGCATCCTGGAGGAAAAATTGACTGCCCTGGAAGGCGGCCTTGGGGCGGTGGTTATGTCTTCTGGCATGGCGGCAATTACTAATGCATGCATGGCGTTACTTAGGGCCGGAGATGAGTTTGTAACCGGGAATTCTCTTTTCATGTCCACATATCTCCTATTTATTAACGTCTTTAAAAAATATGATATTACTGCGCGCCTGGTTGAATCCACTGATATTGAAGGAATAGAAAAGGCAATAAACGCCAAAACACGCTTTTTATACCTGGAAACCATCGGAAACCCCAAGATGGATATTCCGGATCTGGCCCGTGTTGCAGAGATAGCTCACCGGCACGGAATTCCTTTGCTTGTGGAGCACACCCTGGCCCCACCCGATCTTTGCCGGCCATTAGCATTGGGAGCAGATGTGGTGCTTCATTCTACTACTAAGTATCTGAGCGGGCATGGGGATGCCGTGGGTGGTGTTGTCATAGACGGAGGAAGTTTTTCGTGGTCTGAGGAACGATTCCCGGATTTTATACCTTATATCGATAGAAAGGGGCCCCTGGCTTTTTTAGACAAGGTTTGGCGTGAACATCACATTAATTTCGGGACCACTCAGGCACCGATGCATTCCTACCTTACCGCGATCGGCCTCGACACTCTAGCTCTGCGTATGGAGCGGCATATGGATAATACTTTGGCGGTGGCGCGCTACCTCAGAGAGCGACCTGATGTATACTGGGGCAATTATCCTGGCTTCGAAGATCATCCCTCGCATGGCATTGCCCGAAAGCTGTTCGAGGATAAAGGATTTGGTGGAATGCTGACTTTTGGCCTTAAGGATCAGGAGGCCTGCTTTCGATTCATCGACAGCCTACGATTGATCTACCATCTGGCCAACCTGGGTGACTGTAAAACCCTGGCGATTCATCCTTACTCGTCCCAGTATGTTGCCTTTGATGATCCCACCAGAGAAAGACTATCCATCACTCCTGATATGATCAGGCTTTCGGTTGGTATTGAGGCGAAGGAAGACATCTGTGAGGATCTGGGCCAGGCCCTTGATAATATAAAATAAAATGGAAGACCAAGATCAAAATAAGAAATAGTCCCTTAAATCGTCAATCTTCAATCGAGAATCAACAATTGGAAGATGAGTGAATACATAGAACATGACAAAGCCGGTGTTTCGGTTGGGCTTGTGGAGAAAAAATCATTCGCTTTTGCCGAACCACCCAATGAAATGATACTGGAGAGCGGTGCAAGGCTTGGTCCGGTGACGATTGCATACGAAACCTGCGGTGAACTGAATGATGATAAAAGTAACGCAGTTCTCATTTGCCATGCCTTATCCGGAGATTCTCACGTGGCAGGTTATTACAGTGAGGATGACCCCAAACCCGGCTGGTGGGATATCATGGTAGGGCCTGGGAAGGGGATCGATACCGACAAGTATTTTATTGTCTGTTCAAACATCCTTGGGAGCTGTATAGGATCCACCGGTCCCTGTACCTACAATCCTAAAACTGTCGAACCCTATGGGCTCGATTTTCCTGTTGTCACTATCGGGGACATGGTCAAAGCCCAAAAGGCGTTGCTGGATCATTTGGGAATTAAAAAGATCCTTTCGGTCATCGGTGGTTCCATTGGGGGGATGCAGGTTTTGGAATGGTGTGTCAGCTATCCGGAGATGGTTGTTTCTGCTATTCCGCTGGCAACCACCACCAGACACTCTGCTCTGGCAATTGCTTTTAACGAGGTAGCCAGACAGGCGATCATGGCCGATCCTAACTGGAACAACGGCGACTATTATTCAGGGGCGGAGCCGGATCTTGGGCTAGCTGTCGCCCGCATGATTGGTCATATCACCTATCTGTCAGATGAGTCCATGCGCATAAAATTCGGAAGACAACTGCAGGATAAAAGCGATATTTCTTACAATTTCGATGCTGATTTCCAGGTAGAAAGCTATCTTCGCTATCAGGGCGCAAAGTTTGTTCAACGTTTTGACGCCAATTCTTTTCTTTATATTACCAAGGCTGCCGATTACTACGACCTGGAGAAACAGCACGGTAATGGATCTGCGGTTGAGGCCTTTTCCAAGACCAAGGCCAAATTTCTGGTTGTTTCCTTTACTTCTGACTGGCTTTACCCGACCTACCAATCCAGGACCATGGTCCAGGCCTTGAAGAAGAACGGTCTTGATGTGAGCTTTTGTGAGATCGAAGCCGACTGGGGGCACGATGCATTTCTTTTACCCAGTAAGAGTTTGACCGCCATGGTGAAAGGCTTTTTGGAACGTGTTAATAATGAAAACGGAAAAGAAGAAAATGCGCTTTGATCTTCAGATAATAGCTTCCTGGATAGAGCCCGGTGCCAAGGTGCTCGATCTCGGCTGTGGTGAAGGAGAGCTCCTTTATTTTCTAAAAAAAGATAAGCAGATAGAAGGCACCGGGATTGAGCGTGTCGAATCAAAAGTTACCAGATGTATTGAAAAAGGAGTGCCGGTTCTTCAGGGTGATATTAATGAAGAAATCCAGGATTATCCGGATGACACCTTTGATTATGTCATCTTGAGTCAAACTTTGCAGCAAGTATATGAGCCGGCGATGTTAATCCAGTCCCAGTTGCGAATCGGGAAAAAAGGAATCGTCAGCTTTCCCAATTGCAGTTGTTGGAACGTACGGTTGCAGCTTCTGGCAACGGGCTATGCACCTATTACAAAGCAGCTTCCTTATGAGTGGTACGATACTCCCAATATTCGGGTTATTACCCTCAAGGATTTCAGGAAATTTTCAAAAGAGGTCGGTTTTAAAATCATCAAAGAGGTGGCCATTAATACCCAAAACCAAGCTAAAAGTGGTAAAATTATTAAATTTCTACCCACCCTGTTCGCCACTTACGGTATTTTTCTTATAGGATAGGATGAATTATAAAAGTTAATCCTCGCAATAATACCGGCTTAGGCGCTAAAACAGAACCAAGGAGGATGCAATGAAATTTGTGGAAAAACAACCTGCAGATGATACTTTAGATTTAGTTTGTCGCATGTGTCCTCTCCATCTTTTAGAACCAGGTGAGAAACTTAAATGTCTGAAAAAAGGTCAGGTTTTAGAAGTATTGACCGATTATGACGGGGCATTGGAGGATATCCCGGAATGGTGTCAAAAGTATGGCCAGGAATTTATGGGCATAGAAGAGGACGAGGACTATTATAAACTATATATAAAGAAAGTTAAATGAAGAGTCTCGATATGAAAAGCGTTTATATGGATCATGCGTCAGCAACACCTGTTAGGGAACAGGTCATTGAAGCCATGCTTCCTTATTTTGACCAGCACTTCGGCAATCCCTCTACTGTCTATGACATGGGCTTAAAAATTAAGCAGGTCATAGAAGAACAAAGGGCAAAGGTTGCTAAATTGATCGGTGCTAAACCCCAGGAAATCATCTTCACTTCATCAGGTGCTGAATCCAACAATCTTGCAATTAAAGGCGTAGCCCTTGCCCGGCAAAAAAAAGGAAGACATATCATCATCTCTGCTATTGAACACCACTCAGTACTTAACTCTGCACGATTTTTTGAACGCATGGATTTCGAGGTGACTTTCCTGCCGGTGGATGAATATGGTCTGGTGGATCCTGAACGTTTGTCCAGGGCAATAAGATCTGACACTATTTTGGTGTCAATCATGCATGCCAATAATGAAATTGGAACAATCCAACCCATATCGGAACTTTCTGCAATTTGCCGGGAAAAAGACGTGCTCTTTCACACGGATGCTGTTGCATCTGTCGGTAACATACCGGTCGATGTCAATGAACTTAATGTTGATCTATTGAGCCTTTCCGGCGTCTCTATTGGTGCTCCCAAAGGGATCGGCGCACTTTACTTTAGAGATAATTTAAGGCTTATGCCATTAATTCATGGCGGCATCCAGGAAAGTGGCCGGAGAGGCGGAACTGAAAATGTTCCGTACATTGTCGGTCTTGGCAAGGCATCAGTGCTTGCAGTGGAAGAGCTCTTCGACAAAATGAATCATTTGGAAAAATTAAGAAGTCTCATTATATCGGGAGTCCGTGAACGGATTGAACATGTCAAACTGACAGGACACCCTGACAAAAGACTTCCAGGCCATGCAAGCTTTTGCATTGAAGCCATTGAAGGGGAAGCATTAATCTATATGCTCAACCAGCATGGAATCTATTCAAATACCGGATCCGCCTGTGCTTCAAAAGCCCTTAAAACTTCGCCGGTTCTGGTAGCGATCGGAACACCCCCTGATCTTGCTCAAGGATCTATTGTATTTACCATGGACAGCAGTAACAAGGTTGAAGAGATTGAGTATGTGCTGGTAAAACTTTATCTTGCAGTTGAAAAACTTCGTTCGCTTTCTCCTCTTTGGAGGAGTAAGGAAGGGATATAAAAGATGTATTCAGAAAAAGTAATGGAACATTTCTCAAATCCGCACAATGCCGGTATCATTGAAAATGCTGACGGAATTGGAGAGGTTGGGAATCCCGTGTGCGGTGATATGATGGCTTTCTATATTAAAGTCAAGGATGATAAACTCGCAGATGTCAAATTCAAGACATTCGGATGTGTTGCAGCCATCGCCGTATCCAACATAGTCAGCGAAATGGCAAAGGGCAAAACTCTGCAAGAAGCCAAATCCATAACAAAAAAAAACGTTGCCAAGGCCCTTGACGGTCTTCCGAAAGAAAAGATGCACTGTTCCAACCTTGGGGCCAAAGCCCTTGCCGAGGCCATTAAGGATTATGAGAAGAAAAAATATGGATGATCAGGATATCATAGAACAGATTGCGACTATAAAAGAAGATTTGGGAGAACAACTTATCATCCTGACTCACCATTATCAGCGTAAGGAGATCGTTGATGTTGGACACTATCGAGGGGATTCTTTGGGGCTTTCTCAAAAGGCGGCAGTGGACAAGGATGCCCGGTTCATTGTCTTTTGCGGGGTCCATTTCATGGCCGAAAGTGCAGAAATCTTATCCCAACCATATCAAACCGTCCAGATCCCCGATCTAAAAGCGGGCTGCCCCATGGCTGACATGGCAGATATCAATAACGTTAATAAGGCCTGGGAAGAGGTTGCGTCGATTACTGGAGAGGGATCGGTCATGCCTATTGTTTATATGAATTCCGATGCTGATATAAAAGCTTTTTGCGGCCGCCATGGAGGGGCTGTTTGCACCTCATCGAATACGCCGGTCGCCTTTAACTGGGGATTTAGCCAGCGTGAGAAGATTTTCTTTTTCCCGGACCAACATCTTGGACGCAATACCGGACATCAGATAGGGATTGAGGCAGAGAAAATGATTTTGTGGGATCCGAAAAAGCCGTTGGGTGGTAATACCCGGGAGAGTATCAACAAAGCCAAAGTGATTCTATGGGACGGGTATTGTCATGTCCATACCCGCTTTCGGGTTGAACATGTTTTGGAAATGAGAAAAGAATATCCCGAAGCTAAGATCGTAGTCCATCCGGAATGTACCCAAGAAGTGGTTGAACTGGCCGATGCAACAGGGTCTACGAGCTTTATTGTGAAATACGTTAAAAATGCTCCTCCTGACACAACAATTATTATAGGCACCGAAATCAATCTGATCAACCGGTTGGCCCTGGAAAATCCGGATAAGACCGTTTTGGATCTTCAATATTCTTTGTGCCCCAACATGTTTAAAATCAACCCTAAAAACCTTTTGTGGGCCCTAGAAAATATCGGACAGGCCAATGTAATCGCTATGCCGGAAGATATAAAAACAGATGCGAGGATGGCTCTTGATCGTATGTTGGCTTTAACCTGAGCTTCTCATAAAAAATTTGTTTTGAGAGGAAACAGCGAATCATGAAGATTATATCGATTGCTGTAAGCAAGAAAAAGGGGACGCGCAAAGTACCGCTGGAGGAGGCATGCCTTATTCAGGATCACGGACTCGAAGGGGATGCTCACGCAGGTATGTGGCACAGGCAGGTGAGTTTTCTT
>JAUUWD010000067.1 GCA_030589225.1 Desulfobacteraceae bacterium
TCAATCCCTAACCTGTCCTTGCCCATATACAATAAATTTTGTAGTGGTCAACTCCTCCAGTCCCATGGGACCAAAGGCGTGAAGTTTTGAGGTGTTGATCCCGATTTCTGCACCAAGCCCTAACTGACTTCCGTCATTAAAGCGTGTGGAGGCATTGATTAGAACCACCGATGCGTCTACTTCAGCTAAGAAACGCTGGGAGCGGTTATAATCATTCGTAATAATGGCTTCTGTGTGATTGGAGCCATATTGTTCAATGTGATCAAGAGCTTCATCCATATTGGAGACGATCTTGACCGCAAGTATCAGGTCAAGAAATTCGGCGGGCCAGTCTGTCTCAACGGCAGGTTTGATTCCCGGGGACAATTCCAGTGTTCTGGGACAGCCTCTGATTTCCACATTAGCATCGCGGAAACGTTTCACCATGTCGGGGAGAAAATCGCTCGCAATGCCTTTATGAATGAGCATGGTTTCCATGGCATTGCAAACCCCCGGCCTTTGAACCTTGGCATTAAAGCATATTTCCCTGGCCATTTGAAGGTCAGCGTACTCATCCACGTATACGTGACAGACACCCTTGTAATGTTTCAGTACAGGGACACGGGAATGCCCTGTCACAAAACGGATCAGGCCCTCGCCTCCTCTCGGAATAATTGTGTCAATGTAGTCGTCAAGACCGATCAAAATCTTGACTGCCTCTCTATCTGTGGTTGGAATAACCTGTATGGACTTTGGCGGGAGTCCGCTTTCCACCAGTGCTTGTTCTAACAGATCCGAAAGGATCAAGTTGGAATGAATGGCCTCAGATCCTCCTTTAAGGATTACCGTGTTGCCGGATTTCAGGCACAGGGCGGCGGCGTCCACTGTCACGTTGGGACGTGATTCATAAATGAATCCAATAACACCGAGGGGTATCCGAACGCGTCCCACAAGCAATCCATTGGGCCGTTTCCACATTCCGGAAACTTCACCAACAGGGTCTGATAAGGAAGCCACTTCCCTCAGACCGTCTGCCATTCCCCTGATTACCTTGTAATCCATGGTTAATCGATCGATCATTGCGGCGGACAGGCCTGCCTTTCGTGCCTGCGTCAGGTCCTTTTCATTCTCTTTGATAATATTTGCCTGCAAATCAATGAGTTTGCCTGCCAATAACTCCAGAGTGGAATCCTTTTGTGCCCTTCCTACACGTCTCAATTGTCTCGATGCCGCTTTGGCCTCTTTGGCCATGTCCTCGATCATGCCCGCAAGTGACATAACTCGTCTCCTTCTTTCATCTGCTCGGCGAGGACGAGGTTGTCCCTATGGATCACTTCATCATCGTTTTTAAAACCCAGTCTTGATTCTATCTCAGCCGTCTTGGCACCTATAATCTTATTGATATCACTCGAATGATAGTTAACCATGCCCACAGCTATCTCTTTTCCGGTTTCACTGATCAACAGCACGGAATTGCCAAGACTGAATCTACCTCTTACCTCCGTAATACCCGAGGGGAGGAGGCTCTTTCCGCGTTCCACAAGGGCTTTTTCTGCTCCCCGATCAATGACTATTTCCCCTTTTGGAGACTTGGTGAATGCGATCCAGTGCTTTCGACTGCAAAGGGTCATTTCCTGTGGCAGGAAGAGTGTCCCTTCTTCTTTTCCCGTAAATATTTGTTTTAAGATACGAGGCTTCAGCCCATTGGCTATAATGGTTGGGACACCGGCAAGGGCCACTTTCTCTGCAGCCTTGATTTTGCTCGCCATGCCGCCTCTGCCCAGAAAACCTGGAATTGAGCTGGCCGATCTTGTAACTTTTCGGTTAACCTTTTCCACGACCCTGATGAGTTTCGCATCTTTGTGGGTTCGTGGATCCTTATCAAAAAGACCATCGATATTGGTCAAATTGATTAGAAGATCGGATTCACTCAGGTTCGTCACCATGGCACTCAGATTGTCATTATCACCGAATTTTATCTCATCTACGACCACAGTGTCATTTTCATTGATGATGGGAATGATTTTCCACGAGAGCAGGGTGAAGAGGGTGTTGCGCGCATTTAAGTACCGGCGTCTGTGGGTGAGGTCATCACGGGTGGTCAGGATTTGTGCCACCTTTTGTCCGTGACGTCCGAAGGCCTCTTCATAAGCCATCATCAGGCTGCTCTGACCCACGGCAGCCACGGCCTGTTGTTGTGAGACTGACTGTGGCCTTTTGGAGAGTCCGATCTTTTTGAGGCCGGAGGCAATGGCACCCGAAGAAACCAGGATAATCTGGAGCCTCTTGTTCCTTAGCGCGCAAATATCCGTCGCCAGGTCTTCAATAACGGCCATGTTGAGGCCATTTTTGGCGGTCAGGACGCCACTGCCCACCTTAACCACAGCCCTTTTAACCGGTTTCAGCAGTTCTTTTCTCGAAATGTTTTCCGCCTTTTTCTTTGGACCAGCCATTTGTCAAGCGTACTGTTTAGGTGTTCGATTACGGGGCCAGTCATCAGTCCTCGACCCATTTTTCCGCGATGAATTTCTTTAGTCCTTCAAGACCTTCACCAGTCAGCGCAGAAATGGGTAAGGACTCTATTCCCACCTTCTCCAGTGCCATTTGTAGCGTTTTTAAATCTCTGCGATCGGGCCCATAGAGATCCATCTTATTAATTAGCACCATTTGAGGCTTTTCAACCAATGCAGGATTGTAGGCCTCCATCTCGTGTCTGAGCGCATGAAAATCTTCCAAGATATCCTGATCGGGCTGGTACGTAATGTCTATAAGGTGTAACAAAAGCTTTGTGCGTTCAATATGCTTCAAAAAACGATGACCAAGACCACGGCCTGTGCTTGCTCCTTCAATTAATCCCGGTATGTCAGCAATAATTAGAGACCTTTCATGGTCAAGGGCCATGACACCCAGATTAGGGGTAAGGGTAGTGAAAGGGTAGCTGTCAATCTTGGGACGCGCCATGCTGAGGCGGGAAAGAAGTGTTGATTTGCCGGCATTAGGCAAACCGATTAGCCCAATGTCGGCCAGAAACTTCAGCGAGAGCTGTAGTCTTTTTTCCTGGCCGGGAAAGCCTGGATGGGCAATCCTTGGAGCCCTGTTAGTCGAAGTGGCGAAACGTTTATTTCCTTTCCCTCCCTTTCCACCAGGAAGGAGGAGAAATTCCTGTTTGTCATGTATTAGATCTGCAAGTAACTCACCTGTATCAAGGTCTTCAATGACGGTTCCCAAAGGGACATCAATAAAAAGATCAGGACCGTTTTTGCCAAATTGGTTCTTTCCCCTTCCGGGTTTACCATCGGGGGCCTTAAAGTACTTACGTGATTTGAAATCCGTTAAGGTATGGAGTCTCCTGCCCGCCCTTACTATTATGCTTCCGCCATCTCCACCGTCGCCGCCGTCCGGGCCGCCTTTGGGTATGAATTTTTCCCTTCTAAAGCTGATGCAACCTTTTCCACCGTCTCCCGATATGGCCGTAATGACTGTTTCATCGAGAAAGTCCATTTTAGATCTCAAGAGAAGCGGAGGTTCCTATGAGGCTGTCTGAGAATGAGATATTTTTTCCAAGATCAAGGAAGGCGAAAATTATAACCACAGGAATATATTGAAGTATTTCGAGGATTATAATTTGAGCCTGACGCAGAGATTGGGGAAAATAGCCATTCTCGGACAGCCTCATATTGCGTCTATGTAGCGTAAACACTAACCCTCTTTCGTTTCTTTCCGAAACGCTCGAAGGCAACAATCCCGTCAATTTTGGCAAAAATGGTATAGTCCTTTCCGAGGCCCACATTGTTTCCAGGGTGCAATTTGGTCCCTCTCTGACGGACAAGGATGTTACCAGCCAGCACCTTTTGACCAGCAAACCTTTTTACACCTAATCTCTGACCGGCACTGTCTCTGCCGTTTCTGGAACTCCCACCTGCTTTTTTATGCGCCATGTTTCATCCCTCATTTACAGCTCGTTTTCGGCTTATTCTTCAATATTTTCAATATTAACAAGCGTGAAATGCTGTCTATGCCCTTGTTTTCGGCGATATCCTTTTCTTCTTTTATACTTAAAAACAATGATCTTCCGATTCCTACCCTGACGAGTAATTCGGCCAATGACCTTTGAACTATCAAGATAAGGCTGACCCACCTTAACGTTTTCGCCGTCAGAGGTTAAGAGGACCTTGTCAAACGTGACGCTGTTGCCGACTTCCCCGTTGAGTTTTTCAAATTTTACTTGATCACCTGGGGCAACCCGGTACTGTTTTCCGCCAGTCATAATGACTGCATACATGATTTTTACTCCTTCATAGAAAGTGAACTAGGAAATATATTTAAATACATACTTTATGTCAAGCCAAAAATATTTCTACCTGTGCGGCTAAATTTAATTCTTTGAGGCAGTTTCAAAATGTTCAATTTTGTTCAAGATCAAGGAAGGCGAAAATTTTAACCACAGGAATACATTGAGTATTTCGAGGATTAAAATTTGAGCCTGACGCAGATCTTGGGCAAAAGGGGACGTTTTGAAATTGTCTCCTTTGATATTTTTGATTTTGTAGTGTGGGTTGAGAGGCCTTGATCTACAAGGAGCCGCAAAATTTTTTATTTCGTAACAGTTTAGCGCATTGAAAATAAGAAAGGAAGAGCTATGGAGTTCTTTTTCAGAGAGCCGCAATCTGCCGAAGGCGGGTGGTGAATTTTGGAACCAATCTGTTGTTAAATAGAATGAGGGCTATTTTTTTACCGTCAGGGGATTTTTCAGCCTTCTTCGGGCTTCCTGTATCGTATAGCGGGTAACGACAGGCATCTTTTCACCAGGCGTGTGTCCGAGGGAAATAGAGATGACATCTAAAAGCTCCGATTGTTCCACGGGTTTGAGCAGATATCCCGATATGCCCAACTCCTTACAACGCGCTGTATCACCTTTTTGCCCCACGGAAGTGAGTAAAATGATCTTCATATCCCTCCCACAGGGTTCGTCTTTCAGTTTTTTTGCCACCTCAAATCCATCCATTCCTGGCATTTGTAAGTCCAACAAGAGCAGTCGATAGGAATTTCCTGATTTGAACGCCTTTTTGGCCTTGATAATCGCCTCTTTTCCATTTACCGCCTCTGCAGGCACAAGACCGCGTGAACATATCATATTTTGAAAGACCAGGCGGTTGATTTCATTATCATCCACAATGAGGACTGTCAGGCCAGACAGATCTAAATCCATCAGGTGCAGCTTATCTCCGATTTTTCCATGGCTTAGTGCAAGACGGGCAGTGAAGTGCAAGGTGCTGTCGTGTCCCATTTCACTCTCCAACCAAATGCGGCCGCCCATCATCTCCACCAGGTGTTTGGACAAACTCAAACCCAATACTTCGCTGCCATGGTCTTGGACGGGGAATCCATCCACCTGCGTAAAGCTCTTAAAAACGTCTGCCATATGTTCTCGAGGAATTCCAGTCCCAATGCCCGATACCACAAAATGCAAAACAACTACGCCATTTTCTTTTTTTTCTCCTTTTAATCCTATAACCACTTTTCCTTCTTTTGTGAACCTGATGGCATTTTGCGTCAAATTGATGATGATCTGGAAAAGCCGGCCCGGGTCTCCCGTCAGAGCGGTTGGGACATCAGGTTCGATATGCCAGTTCAATTCAAGTCCTGCTGCTTTTGCATCTACTGTCAACTCGTTAGCCGCATTTTCCAGGGCGTTGCGTATGTCAAAATCGATCTCTTCCAGTTCAAGCTGGCAGGCCTCAATATTGGATAAGTCCAGGATATCATTCAGAAAGGTTACCAATGAATCCGCAGACATCCTAACAGTTTCGAGATATTCACGCTGTTTTTTTGTGAGGCCTGTTCCAAGGGTGAGGTCTGTCATCTCTATGATGGAGTCCATGCGATTACGGATCACATGGTTTATATTGGTGAAAAACTTACTGCTGGGCAGATCCGTTGATTGGGGCCTTACGGCTTTCTGATTGGTATGTATCATAGCTTGTTGACACCCTTCTTTGTGCTTTCTTAGTCTCAATGAGTAAATCTAAGAAAATTCTTTTCCATTGGGGATTAACTTGCCCGAATTCTGACCGGTGAAGGCCACCAGGAAAGATCGTTTTTTTAGCATGTTAAGTTGATTATGAAATACATCCCGCGGGAATGGATGGATATGGTTCAGACAACTGGTATGTATGAAGACCCTTGAAGCCCCACGGCAGTTCTTTTTTAAAGAGTTAAGTACTTCGTATGCCGATGCCCTATCGAAATCACCTATTAATTTCAGGTGCAGATTGTCGCTGTTTTTATGAATAAGAATTTTAAAATCTGTTGCCATTAATATGTTCTCCTTCTCGGATTGGATAGGCAGTGGTTGATGTAATTAGTGCCCGACCGAAAACTGTTATTTTTCCTCCCGCTACCAGCGGGACGTCAGACTCAGATTTTAATCCTCAAAATATTTAATATATTCTTGCGGTTAAAATCTTCGTCTTCCTTGACCTTGGAAAAAATTCCTAGTTTTCGTTAAGACACTAAATAGTAAAGGGAAGGGAATCTGCTATTAGAATTCACCTGTAGGTTTTTGGCTGTTAGTTGCACACCACAAATGTTCAGATGCAATCAATTTTTTTTACAATAAGATGCCTGAATATTATGCGTTCATATATCCGGCACAGGGAAGCGGCCGGGGCCTTTGCCAAGCCCAATCCCCTCAGTCTGCAATAGATATGTAACGGATTCATGTAATGTTTAATGACTTTTCCCATAAGAGCATTCAACATATACTCAACCGGTGCTGCAGAAAGGCTGAGGTGATCATTAATTAACCAGACTGACGGTGTGCATGAGATATTATAAATCTTGATCATGCATTTTATTAACAATACGATCTCAAAAGCCTTGTTGACCGTTTTCGATATTGAAGTGATGCAAAACTCCTGCCATATGTTTCGGGTAGGATATCGTCTTGAATTCCCGGCATTTAGCACAAAATCGCTGAAATCCCTGTTCCAGAAGTGCCGAAAATTGTCAAAAACCATCAAAATGTGTCAAAAGAAACAACACTCTTGATGAGGGGTTTTACTGGTGGGATAGCGCCTCTTTCACTTGACACCAAACCTCTTTTTCTTCTAAGCTGAATCTAATGAATGGGGGTGCTTATTTTGCTAACACTTTTCAGGAATGCCCGTGGTAGGTTGTCAGCAGTCAGTTGTATCTGTAATAAAAGGCACTAGGAGGCTGTTTGAGAATGAGATATTTTTTCCAAGATCAAGTCGAAGATCCCGGACTTTGAGCGGGGGAAGGCGAAAACTATAACCACAGGAATACATTGAAGTATTTCGAGGATTATAATTTGAGCCTGACGTCCCGCTGGTAGCGGGAGGGAAAATAGCCATTCTCGGACAACCGTCTAGTACCGTGTCTCATAAGTTCTGTCCCTGATTTTGGCAATTTATCATGTCATCAAATCACAGGAACAACCTTAAAAAATACGAATATCGAAATGCGAAATACGAAACAATATCGAAATGCGAATTTTCAAAATTCTAAACAAAAACATCATGATACGATCATTTCTCGTCTTGGTCATTGATATTTTTGTCATTTGTGTTTGTTTCGAGTTTCGATATTCGAATTTTGGA
>JAUUWD010000045.1 GCA_030589225.1 Desulfobacteraceae bacterium
ATTTCAGATCCTGTGCTGTCGCCGGTGCCGACCCGACACTCACCTATCCCGCTGTACCTGCGTCCGTGGACAAGACCCTCAAGAAAGCAGGGCTCACCATTGATCAGATAGACCTCATTGAGATACAGGAGGCATTTGCTGTTCAGGCACTGGCCGATGCCAGGATGATGGGGATTAAAAAGGAGGATTTTGATAAAAAGATCAATGTCAATGGTTCCGGCATTTCCCTTGGGCATCCCATCGGCGCTACCGGCGCCATGAGATTGGTGACTTTACTCCATGAGATGAAAAGGCGCGGTTCCTCATATGGATTGGAAACTATTTGTGGTGGGGGCGGGCTTGGGATTGCTGCAGTCTTTGAGTTATCTCAGATAGATCGGGTTTGAAAAAATCCAGGGTCTCCAGCCAAAAACAAAGAGATGACAGTAGACCTCCACACGATAGACGCCTTTTTGTTCTACTCTGAAAGACACTTGGTTCCCACGCCAGCGTTTCTCAACAGTCCCATCTCTGATAAGTCTGATCTCACCTTCTTTGGGTATCTTAATGAACAGGGTGCCGGTCTGGAATGGCCTTTCTTCGCCCATGGTCAAGTTCCATCCCTCATCTGAAACATAATAGTACTTGAAACCTTTGGCCGGCGCCAGATTTTCATGAACAATAAATGCCCGTCCCTGTCTCAATGCCTCATATATTGCTGCCTTTGCCTCTGTAAAATCCTTAGAAAGGGGCTTATACAACAGAATATGGACATTAATAGAATTCAACAGATACTCATAGGAAAGAGGTTTCAGCCGGATCCCATGCCACTTAAATAAAGATCCGTGGGCATCCGAACCACCGATTCCTGCTGTTTTTTTTTGCTGGCACAACTTGTCCCAGAAGGAAAGAGTTTTTCGGCTGGGTGCTTTCAGGAACTGAGATTTAAAAAGGAGAAAAAACAGCCCGTGAAACAGGCTTTTTATGCGCTCTTTCCAGCGTGAGGAGAAGTTCCAGATGCAGACGCCCGTATAACCTTTGACAGAAAGATCATTCCAGGTATAGGCCAAAGATTTTTCACTAAATGACATGCCTTTTTCAAAGGGGTGTGCCAAAAAACCAAATCCACCCTGTGCATTCACCCTATCAATAACCTCCTGGGGCCCCAAGGATCGACCATTAATCATTTCCTTTATGTCATAGGCCAGATAGTGATGATACCTGCCTCCTATCTCCAGGCCCAAAAGAACCAGAAGGCCATCATAAAAACCTTCATCTTGTAGATGAAGGGAATCGGTCATATAGCTATGATCATTAAGGATAATGAAATCAAGACCTACCTGCTTCGCTGAGCGGGCGATCTCATGAACAGTCCCTGCCCCGTCGGAATAGCGAGAATGGATGTGGAGGTTGCCAACATACTCGAAGTAGGCATCATACGGATGATCATTGGGTGGCATAGAATTATGAACCTATCTAACTATCGAATCATCCCTCATATTCTCGAAGCGCCTTCAGGCCCATTTTCATGGGTTTGAATACTGCCAGGGTATTTATCAAAACAACCATCAAGAATGAAGCAATTATTAGAAGCCACTGAAATGCAGTGACCGTCTTACCGCTTGCATCGGACATAAACAGAATATAGACCGGACCCGCCTCGAGTACAATAACAATTGCGATAAAAATTGAGCTTACGATCATATACAGCACACCGCCAAATCCGACCGAGAGCTGTGCGATATTTTCATATTTGAAATTGGCATACAATGCCCCGAAACCGATCCCCAGAGCCACTATACCAAGGACCATGAAGAACATGGTAATCGAGGACAGGAACATCATAAAACGCGTTACATCAAGGAGGTAGTTTGTGACAATAACCAAAACCTCAGCCAGAAAGACCATGGGAATTAAAAAATATACATACTTCCCCCACAGGTATTGCCGGAGCCTCATGGGAGAGGAACTGATAACCCAATAGGCCTCCCCTTCAGCGCTTACGGCCGTAAAGATAAAGCGTGCCGAAATCGCCGAAAGAACAAACCCCGCAAGGCCCATGTTTAAAAATGCCAGTTCATTTTGGAGGAAATCCAATTTAATCGGGCTCTTATCCAGGGGTAACACACTGAAGTTATACACGTATACGACCACGAGGGCGCCGAGCAGTATCAGTTGGGACCATTGGGTATTATCCCGAAAAAAAGTTCGAAGATCCTTGGCAATGATTGCGCCCAAATCTTCACCAAATGGTTTTTTAAGGCACCTTACGAACACATCAAGGATCTTTGTCCCCACTGTGCGTCTCTTTTTTGCCTCTTGAGATTTGGAAAAACCAACAATATAAACGGCCTGTGCAACCCATACATTGATAACCACCATTGATAAAGCCGTGACCCAGGTTAGCGTAACCGCAAACATGTGGTTTTTCCCACCAGGGACTGTCAGGCTGTCCCACAGAGTTTCGGTAATCCATTGGGTGGGAAGATATGGTGACTGTGGCGCCTTCAAGGCGCTTAAATATTCCATGATACTAAAAAAGGACTCAGGATTGGCCAGTCTCTCGGGTCTTAAAAAACGAAACAGGAAGTAAAGGGCCACGATCATCAATATGGCTATAAACATGATAATATCTTTTGTCCTCTGCGCTGGAAATACGTATACAAGGAGCATTGTAATAAGGATTCCTGCGCCAGCGGCGATAATGACCATGGCCAGATTCATGTGAAGGAGTGTGAAATAGAAACCTGCACCGGGCCGATACACATAGGCATAAGCCATGAAGACTGGCAGTCCAAAAATCAGGAGCATCCATGAGCTATCCATGAGCGTGAAGAAAGATCGCGACAAAAAAAGCTCTTCAACGGAGACAGGAGTTGAGTGACAGAATTCAAGATCTTTGGACAGGTAAAGGTTAGAGACCGCTGTTATGATGTGACTGAAAATAAGCAGGGAGAAAAAAGTCAGGAGAATCATAGACAGAAGATAACGCGCCACAAGATCTCCGATAACTTCAACTGACTGAAAATAGATTAGAACACGAGAGGAAACCACAAACATGCCGCAGCAAAAAGCGAACCCCAACCCGCCAAGGATGAAGATTCGTCGCCTTTTTCCACCCTTTGAACTGATCAGCTGATTTCTAAAGGCAAAAAACCTGGGTTTAATGAGCAGGTAGAGATTTTTCATGTGCGAGCCTTTTGCCTTCAGTCAATTTCA
Organism: Desulfobacteraceae bacterium; assembly: GCA_030589225.1. Taxonomy (GTDB): domain Bacteria; phylum Desulfobacterota; class DSM-4660; order Desulfatiglandales; family Desulfatiglandaceae; genus 4484-190-2. The sequence continues at coordinate 3,199 of JAUUWD010000045.1, forward strand.
AAAAGGTATGCTCCAAATTACCGTCCACACCAGCCTTACGCCTTAATGCCTCTGAAGTGCCTTTTGCAACAATTTGACCTGCCTGTATGATGGCGATTTCATCACATATCTCCTGGGCTACCTCCAGAGAATGGGTAGACATGAAAATGGTGGTTCCATTGCTGGCCTGCTCTTTGAATATGCCCTTAACGAGCCTTGCCGCTCTCGGATCCAGGCCCACCATGGGCTCATCCACAATAAGAACCCTGGGCCTGTGAAGCAGAGATGAACACATAACCAGGCGCTGTTTCATGCCATGGGAATAGCTTTCGATCAACTCATCTTTCCAGTGGCTCAGATCAAAGAGTTCCAGCAGTTCCGAAATTCGATGGTTAAATAAGGGTGTGTGATCCAGGCGATACAGACCTGCGATGAGCAGGAGAAATTCCAAACCACTCAGCTTTTCATATAAAAAGGGCCGATCAGGGATAAAACCTACATATTGCTTGACAGCCGAAGGCTTCTCAGCCAAATCCATGCCATTGATGATGATTTGCCCTGAGGTGGGCTTGATGATCCCTGCCATCATTTTGATGGTCGTGGTTTTTCCCGCCCCATTAGGTCCAAGGAATCCGAAGATAACACCTGCCTTTACATCAATGTTAATTTCATCAACGGCACGAAAACCCTTGTAAACCTTGGTGAGATCAATCAATTTAATCATATCGATAATCAACCACTTCCAGTTTTAGCTTTCCAATAAGGGCGATAATGTCCACCTGCCTGTCCAGCCCTCCTTCAACAAGCTTGATATGGGTAGCGTCGGTTGGCATTTGATTCAGAGCCGCGTCCATGGAGATCCACCTTCCCAGAAAGCCTTCGGTCCAGGCATGATAATAAAACCTCCCTCTTGCATAAACGATTCCCACACACACCCTGGCCGGTATGCCCGAAGCCCTGAGTAATCCCGTAAGCAGCGCGGCATGCTCATTACAATCCCCCACCCTGTTCTTTAAAACCTCTAACGCACTCGGGACAGAAATCACAGGCCTTTTTTCCACATTTTTATAGACCCAGGTCATCAATTTTCTCGCCAAAGAAGACGGGTCTCTCATATTTCCCGCAATATCACGGGCCTTCCCCGTGATAGCCTCATTACCGCTTTCAATGTTGAATTCCGGCTTGAGAAACAGCTTCATTTTCCCAGAACGGTCCTCAAAAGGTAAGGTGTATCCAGCCTTTATGGGTATCTCCTCCTGAACAACCTCAATCATGCCTGAGCGGAATCTCTGTCTCCCCTTGTCCAAAATGGCAGTGTCAAAATGCTCTTCGGCGATGCCCTCCACCTTAAGGCTCAGATAGGTCAGCTTAGCAGGTTCCCTTAATCTCCCTTTAACATGTATTGCTGCCAATTCATAAAAATCGCTACCTCCACCTCGTTGAATATCTCGAGGTGCCATGGCTGCACTGGATTTGATCAGGGTAAGCCCCATAACGCTTTTCTCCTTCAACACAGTGCCTGATTCATCAACCCAGAATGTCATGGGCTGGCCCAGCATCTGTGCTTCCAAGCGGAAAGTACTGTACTCAAGACGGCGAATAACCAGGGTCTCTCTATCTGCTACTTTCACTACCAGTTCCTTTAGTGCCATGGTGGATGGATCAAAAATAGGGAACTTGAATGACTGACCCACCTCGATGCGCCGGCCTTTAAAGAATGGTGCTAATCCAGCACCGATCATGGGCGGGTCTGACAGGCTGAGTCGCTCAGTCCTCTTTGCCTTGCCCTCCCCTATTTCCAGTTGCATGAGATTGCCATCAACAGTTCCCGAGATTTTATAGCTCACGACACCGGATTTCATGCTAAAGTTGAATTTTCTTAGCAAGAACCGCTGATCCACGACCGACCGAGTGACCATGTATATGCTGGTGGGCTGACCCATAAGGTTCAAGTTTAATAGAATCTCCTCCCGTATAAGGTAGTTCTCTCCAACGGGGTTAATCTGGGTCATAGAGTATCCCACTTTTTGCCCCTTGAGATAGATTTCCATCCAGTCTCGCTGGGGTGAAGCTATTGCTGAAACCTTACCTTCAATGACACCAGGCTGATCACTGCCACCCCTGGAGTTGACGTTTCTGACCAACACGCCAATCAAGACCAGCCACAGGATAACAATGCTGCTCCCAAAAAGATTAAAGAGGTGTTTTCTGTTTTTCAGGACCATATCAGAGAGTTATTTTCCCAATAAATCCAATATTCCATCTTCTCAAAACCCATTATTCCAATTTCGGAGCTAAGTTGAATATTATTATATCATATCTGTGGAGAAAATGAGGAAAGTACATTGAGGATCCGGCACAAGAATCATAACCGGTCACAGGATGGCAGGGTTGTTAGGTCTTTTCTTCGATTTCAGGCAATTCGGCAAGAAAGAAGGTAAGCCCTTATCGCGGACAACTGACGTTGTTATTACATTTTATATTTTCCAAAGTCATCCGGGTTGAGGCTCTCCAGAATTTCCTGCCACTTCTTTCCTTTTTCTGACTTATCCTGGGGTTCTGATTTCAAGTCTATCCGGCTGGACTGCTTGATCACTTCTTCTGCAACAAAAATAGGCGCTTTCACTCTCAGGGAAATGGCAAGGGCATCGCTTGGTCTGGCATCCAGGGTCATTTCCTTTTCACCCTGTTTGAAATGGATGACGGCATAATACGTGTTGTCTTTCAGGTCAGCGACCTCGATTCTGGCGACTTTGACGTCTACCATATCCATCATATTTTTTAGCAGATCATGGGTCATGGGTCTTGAAAACTTGATACCCTCCATCTCACTTGCTATGGCAGTGGCCTCTAACAAACCGATCCAAATGGGCAACGTCTCGTCACCGTCAACCGCTTTAAGGATGACAATGGGGCTGTTTGTTACGGGATCCATAGTTAATCCGGAAATGACCATCGGTTTGTACATAAATTCCTCCCTGGGTTTAGCAAGACCTTATATCTATTTTCTATTTCTCTTAATTCTTAACCATACAATTCCTTTTGTCAACACCCGTGTCAACACTGTGGTCGCAAAAAAACCTGTCGCTTTGGTTTGTCGCCTTGTAAGACTCATATTTTCTTAGTAGTATAGCAAACAGTAAAAATCCTGGCCCAGCCTCTGGCCCATATGGGCTGCGATCCTGCGGGAGGACCAGGTTTTCCAAAAATAAAATCATATCATACTGGACAATGAACTAAAAGACTTTTAAAGTTAGCGATGAGGTTGATTTAAATGGGAAAATCTAAAAATACTCCTTGTTACCCCTATGTGCTTGATCACAAGCCCGGATTCTTTATAAGCTGGTTTTTTTACAGGCTTTTCCAGAAAATCCGGTTTGATGAAAGCATCGTAAAGGACTTAAAGCAAATGCACAGGGAGGGTAGTGTAGTCTATGCCATAAAATACCGGGGGCATCTTGACTATCTCCTTTATCATTACCGTTTTCGCAGAAGCCGCCTCCCCTACCCCAAAATCGCCTTTGACCTGAACATGTACCTGTATTTACCCCTCTCTCAGCTTATAAGGGTCTTGAAATTCTACCTGGGCTTTTTTTTCAAACATGGCCGGCTACCCAGCCCTTTTAAAACAGGGTTCTTTAAAGATGCCATTCAACAGGGAACCGCTTCTCTTCTCTGCCTTGTGGATCCTAAGGTTTTTGCAAGGCACTTTATTCATGAAGAGAAAGATCATCTCCACTTTCTCCTTTCAATCCAAAAAGATATGGAGAAGCCCATCTATATTATACCCCAGCTTATTCTCTATAAAAAAACGCCAGAAAAAGATCATTCGAATCTTCTGGACATATTCTTTGGATTTAAGGAAAACCCCGGAGTTATTAGAAAAATTGCCCTGTTTTTCAGACATCACCGTCATGCGTTTATCGATTTTGCAAGACCACTCAATTTGAAAGCCTATCTAAAAAGCCAGCCCCCTGCACGCCCCATGGAAGAAATGGCCACAGAATTGAGGAATATGCTCATTGAAAGCATTGACAGGCAGAAAAGGGTCATACTCGGCCCTGTTATGAAATCCAGGCAGCAACAAAAGGAAAAAGTCCTCAAGGATCCGGAGATCACAACAACCATTGAACACCTTGCAGGCGGAAATGCTAAAAAGATAAAACAGCTCAGAAAGAATGCTGGCGAATACTTTGACGAAATCGCTGCGGATTACAACATAGCCTATGTGCAATTTTTCCACATTGCCTTAAACTGGCTCTGGAAAAAGATTTTCGAAGGCATCGATGTTGACCTGGAAAACCTGGCTATTGTCAGAGAATCGGCACGTAAGGGACCGATTATCTATATCCCGTCACACAAAAGCCATATTGACTACCTGGTCCTCAATTATGTTCTTTATGATCATCACATGCATATCCCCAGGGTTGCAGCGGGAAAAAATTTGGCTTTTTGGCCCATGGGACATATTTTTCGGAAATCGGGTGCATTTTTTATTCGCAGGACTTTCAAAGGCGCCAGGCTTTACGCGCAGGTCTTTACAAGGTACATTAAAGCGCTCCTTGAAGAAGGACATCCACTCGAATTTTTTATCGAAGGAGGGCGAAGCAGAAGCGGTAAATTGATTCTCCCCAAGATCGGGTTTCTATCCATCTTGCTCCAGGCTTACAAAGAGGGATATTGTGATGATCTCGTGTTTGTCCCAGCTTCCATCAGCTATGATCGAATTATGGAGGAAAAGTCCTACCTTAAGGAACTGGGGGGCAGTGAGAAAAAAAAGGAAAGCTTTAAACAGATTGTTAAAGCCCGGCGCTTTTTAAAAAGAAGATATGGGAAGATCTATGTCCAGTTTGGAAAACCCCTGTCACTAAGTGAATACCTGCAACAAAATAAGAATCTTGAAGAGAATAACCACCGACAACTGGCCTTTCATCTGATCAAATCCATTAACAAGGTCACGATAGTCACTCCTTTGGCACTGATAGCGTCAGCCATACTTACCAAGCATCGCCGTGGCTTTCATATTAATGAACTCACTGACACGGCGGAAATCCTTTTAAGATTCCTCAAGACCTATGAAGCTCCGACGGCTACTACTCTCAACCATTTTGAAAGAACAGTTGGGGAGACCTTAACACTTCTCGTTAACAGGAAGGTGGTCAATCTGCTTGAGGACGTGGATGGAGAAGAAACCTTCTACTATGTGGATGAAGATAAAAAGCGGGAACTGGAATATTATAAAAACAGCATCATCCACTGTTTTATCTCCCATGCCTTTGTTGCTGTCTCCCTTTTGACTGGAACCGAGGAAACAAGGAGTGAAAAAGCGATCCTGGAGGACTATGCTTTTCTAAAGAGGCTTTTTAAAAATGAGTTCGTTTATGATGATGGAAAAGATATCAATGAAGGAGGCAATAATGCCATTGACTATTTCTTAGATTCCGCCCTCATCATTCGAGGTCATGCCAATGGGGAATACAAACTCACGAGACTCGGCTTTGATAAATTGCCCATTTGGGCGGCTTTGGCCAAAACATTCCTCGAATCCTATTGGATTGCGACGCGATCATTCATCCAGCGTGAAAACAAGAGCAGAAAGCAGGTAGACCTCCTGAAAAATATGAACTACCTGGGCCTGCGCTTTCATAAGATGGGACTTATCGATCATCTGGAGGCCGTCTCCCGGATCAACTTCAGTAACGCGATCAGCTTTATCAATGAAGAAATTTTTAAGAGCCAGGAAGTGACTGAGGGGAATACTCCGGAACCGAGAGAAAGACTCTCCGAGCTAAGCCAGAGATTGTATGAGTTGTCCCATTATAGGGCGTAGGGAATATGAAAGAATAGTGAACTAAAGTGCCTAAAGTGAACTAAAGTGCCTAAAGTGTTTCTAAGTAGTGTCTGAACGAAAACTAGGAATTTTTTCCAAGATCAAGGAAGGCGAAAATTATAACCAC
>JAUUWD010000312.1 GCA_030589225.1 Desulfobacteraceae bacterium
CCAGCCGGATTTCGATAAACAGTCCCTGTATACTCTTCCAATATACCTTTTTTGACCCATTTTTTTTACTAAATATGAGGCATTGATGAATTTGGCTGTGAGTTCACTCAATAACGTATCATCGGAGCTGAAGACTGTTTCCATAAATACAAGTTCATTTTTGGCCTCAAATGGACCAGTTCTTTTAGCGAGAACGGACTTAAGACGGACGTTCTTCATTGGTCGCACAAACTTTCGCATAAGAGGGCCCGCCCGTCTCTTTCTTGCCCGCTCCCGGATTACTACCCATCCTTTTTTTTGAAGAACATAGAATTCTTGAAGGGGCCCGGGAAGCCTTTTTCCCGGATGATCTTTTATCCAGGAAAGGAGCCTTTTTTCTTCAGAAAGAGGAGGCAGGACGGCCATGGCGCTCAGGCCTTCCTCTGTCAGCAGAGCTGTTTTATAGGGATCAGTGTTAAGGCCCCCGGGTAAGGCCGATTGAATGAGCTGGCCGATGGGATGCATATAATAATCGGCCATCCATTCAAAAAAAGGGACCTGTTGCTTGTGGAAGAGCGGTTCCGGGTCAAGGACGTTTAATATTTCTTTGAGGTTTTGGTTGTTTTTTTTGGGTACTTTTCCCAGGATATAGCCGGTGATCTTTCGGTTATTGAAAGGCACCAGGACCCGGCAGCCCACTTGAGCTTTGGGCGCCAGGCGTTCAGGCACTGCATAGGAAAAAGTCCCTTGGGTGGGAACTGTAACAGCTATTCTGAGGCAGGATAAGTTTTCATCAATCTTCAATTGCTTAATGCCCGCTCATGGAGGGATTTGTATGCTGGTACTTCTCTTTTAAAAGGTCAATGATCTCTCTGAGGCGGTCCTCATCAGGGGGTTTTTGGTGTTCTTTGTGGCGCTCAAAAAAAGAAGAATCGACAGGTATATTGGCCTGAAGATCAGTGACAAAATAACGCTCCTCCAGGTCTTCTCCAGCAAATATGGCAATCTCATATGGATACCATCCCTCCGCCACCTTCCTGTAATCATCAAACCGTACGGTCACCGTCTTCTCCCCTGAATCTCCCCATAGCCTGTAATTTAAGAGCAAAGGAAGGAATCTTTCCTTTTCAATCAAAAGCTTCGGCTTCCTGGCATCTTCATCCCCCAACCGGTAAGCAATGACCCCATCAAAACGAGTGAAGGCAACGGAGTTAAGGTTGATGCCCATTTCTGACAAGAGCGCCATGATCGTATTTTTGTCGCCGGCCATGAAGATTTGACGGAAGGCCATATCAGTACTCGGTCGCTTAGCCATGAGCTCATTTGCAACGGAGTCCCAACCATCTGACTGCTCCATCATTTCTGAATGGTGGAAACCGGGGGACTTCAACCATATCTTCTCCTCCAGGACCATTTGCACCTCCAGATCCTCCGGGGTTATGAGATGAGTGGATTGGGTGATGACCAGGGTCTTGAATTTGGAGTAGTTACGTGTCATTAAATCCACAAGCTGCTCTGCCGGCATAACGTATGCCCGGGTTTTACCCGTCATCAGGCAAATTAGCATCGCAATGAACAAAAAGCATATTATATGCTTGATTCCTTTTTTAGGTTTCGACTCTGTTTTCAAAGACTTACCTCTTTTCAAATGATAGTGTGTTGTATCCAAAATCCACAATCCAAAATCTAAAATAGTGCCTGAACGGGGTTTTCGTTCAGACACTATTTACCATTACTGTCTTCTTTCAAATGGCTTAACATCACATCTCGCACATTTTCCATCAACTGAGTGACATTTGCTTTATCATAACCTTTTACAGAAATTGGCTTCCCTATATGCATGCTGAAAGAGCCTTTGTTTACTTTTAGGCTGCCCTTGGGAACAATGTGGTAGCTGTCGCAAATAGTCACCGGTACGATATCGCAGCCTGATCTAAGGGCCAGGTTGAAACCACCCTTTTTGTATGGCTGAAGCCTTCCATCAATGCTCCGGGTGCCCTCAGGAAAAATGAGCACAGACGTACCGCTTTTCATTTTTTCTGCTGCCTCCTTTATACTTTGGACTGCCTTTCTTGGATCTTTTCTTTCTATGCCGATGTACCTGGCCCTCCGCATGGCAATACCGAGAAAAGGAATCCTCATCAGTTCCTGCTTCAAGACAAACTTGAAATTCACCGGAAGGCAGGCCAGCAAGGCAAAGATATCGAAATAGCTTTGATGATTTGTCATATAAATGCGTGGGAAACGGGCATCGACGTTTTCCTGCCCTTTAGTGCGCACCTTGATTCCGCTTACCCAAAGGATGGTCCTGGCCCACGGGCGAGCCACATAGTAATGTATGAGCCTGCCATTCTTGTCAAAAAACCCCAGCACAACGGCCCAGATACAGAAAATTATTGTGTGGATGGCAAGGAAGCCATTTAACCAAATGAATCGAATCATGTTATTAAGAATATCTCGTAAAAGCTCAGCCGTCTATTTTTTGTAACCGTTCACGGGTTCAAAGGTTCAGGGGTTCAAGGTTCAATTCTCGTCCACGGAGTGCATTTGGGTTACGTATTTATGAGAAAAGCGTCAGCTTCGTCAGGCCTAATCCAAAATTTGGAGCTAAATTGGCAATTACTTGGGAAAATGAGCATTTTTAACGACGATTTCGGGTCCTCAATCCTTTCTTTGGCCTTAACCCTAGTATGTGACTCCGCAACGCTGGAGTCTCTTTTTGGATCAAACTGGCCGCTTCGGCGGTCAGAGGCGACTCTGAACGTTGAACCCTGAACCTGTGAACCCTTACATAAATTTTAGCGAATTACATCTAACCGCACAAGCAGAAAACTTGTATATAGTGCCCCGTCTCAAAAGTTTAGTGCCGTAAAAATGACAATTACTTGGGAAAAAGAGCATTTTTAACGACGACTTCGGGTCTTCAATCCCTTCTTTGTCCTTAACCCTCGTATCTGACTCCGCAACGCTGGAGTCTCTTTTTCGATCAAACTGGCCGCTTCGGCGGTCAGAGGCGGCGCTGAACCCTATTTGAATAGTGTTTATCTGTAAGCGTTCACAGGTTCAGGGTTCAACGTTCAGGGTTAAAGATAAAGAAAGGATTGAAGACCCGAAATCGTCGTTAAAAATGCTCATTTTCCCAAGTAATTGCTAATTTAGCTCAAAATTTTGGATTAGGCCTGACGAAGCTGACGCTTTTATTATAAACACGTAACCTAAATGCACTCCGTGGACGAGAATTGAACC
>JAUUWD010000098.1 GCA_030589225.1 Desulfobacteraceae bacterium
GGTATTTTTAGCCGAAACATGCTTGTAACCCAGTTCATCAACGGTCTGCCCCAACTTTTCAGCCTGGTGGGGTTCATTCCCCATAATCAGTGCCAGCCTTACCCCCTCTTCGAAAAAATCTAGCGAGGCATCATCGTCTTCATGGCCATAGTCAGAATCCGCATTATTCACCACCGGTCCGGGCTTTTCCTCGACCTCAGAAGGCAAGTTTTTCCGCCCTGGGACAGGGACATTTAAAGTGATCCTGTTTTTGCACTTTGGGCAGCTAATGGCTGCCCGTTGCCCACTGGGGATTTTCTCATCAGGGATACTTAACCTGGCGTTACATTTCTCACAAATGATATCCATACATTCGGCTCCTTGAATACCTTGAATACATCACTTATTTTCCCCATAAGCCCTGTCAATGGACAGGTCTTCAATGGAAGTGGTTTTTTCACCTCTTGCAGATTTTATGGAATCTATGGCGCGTCCGGTTACTGACCTCCTGGAGGAATAACTCAGGGCTGTTTGTTCGGTAATGAGACCATCTCTGTAAAGCTCTGATATGCACTGGTCAAATGTCATCATCCCAAAGGGCTGACTCCCTTCAATAATCTCATAGAATGTTTTTCCTTCTGCCTCTCCGTGTAAAATGGAATCTTTAACCCTGAGATTGGCCCCCATGATCTCGAAAGCAGCCACGCGGTCACCACTAACCTTTGGCAGCAGACGCTGACAGGCGATCCAACGCAACGTATCCGCAAGCCTGATCCTGATCTGTCTTTCCTCATGCATATCAAACATGCCCACGATCCTGTTGATAGTCTGGCCGGCGTCAACGGTATGCACACTGCTAAGCACAAGATGCCCGGTTTCAGCAGCAGAAAGGCCAATCTCTACCGTCTCCCTGTCTCTCATCTCACCCACCAGAATTACCTTTGGGGTCTGCCTGAGAGCAGCCCTCAGACCGTTGGCAAAGGCGTCGAAATCCATCCCCAGCTCCCGCTGGTTAAAAGTGGCCTTTTTCTGAGAATGCACATACTCCACCGGATCCTCCAGTGTTACCACATGGACCGACTTTTTCTCGTTGATCTCATTCAATATCGCTGCCAGTGACGTTGTCTTGCCGGTTCCTGTTGCCCCAGTCACCAAAATAATGCCATTTCTTTCCTCAGCCATCTTCGAAAATGCAGGGGGCAATCCCAGTTCCTCGATTGTGGGAACACGCGTGGCCAACTGTCGCATAACAGTAGAATAACAACCCTTTTGAGAGAAAACGTTAACCCTGAAGCGGGCTTTTCCGGCCAACTGATACGAGGTGTCACATGAGCCCTCAGAAAGAAGCGCCCCGGTCAAACGTCGATCGCGATTGATCAGGTTGAGGGCCAAAATTTCCGTCTGGAAGGGAGTCAGTTGTTGAATAGGAGGGTTTAACGACACCGGTAACAACTCTCCTGCAGATTCCACCTGGAATGGTTTATCCACTGTAATGTTGAGGTCTGATACGTTGTCATGAGACTCCAACATGGTAGTAAGGATATGATCTATTTGTTGTTTTCGCATGGTCAATTATCTCCTGATTAAAATTCTAACTTCACAGGTCGAATTTCTTTGGGGAATAATCCATCAAACTTCCGTAAAATCGGCCGGTGGATTTTTCACAAAAGGCAAAAATCTGGATTTATCCTCGGCCTTTGTATAGGCATCATCAGGCCTGATAATCCTCTTATCCAGAAGAAGCATTATGGCATCGTCTAATGTCTGCATGCCATATTTCTTTCCTGTTTGAAGCGCGCCTGGAATTTGAAATGTCTTTCCTTCCCGGATCAGATTCCTTACAGCAGGGGTACCAATCATAATTTCAACCGCGGCCACCCTGCCCTGCCTGTCAATGCGTTTGAAAAGGGTCTGTGCCACCACAGCCCGAATCCCATCTGCAAGGGTATTCCTTACCTGTTGCTGCTGACTAACGGGAAAAACCTCGATAATCCGATCCACTGTCTTTGCCGCGCTGGAAGTATGAACAGTTGCGAAAACAAGGTGTCCTGTGGCTGCGGCTTCGAGGGCTAACGATATGGTCTCCAGATCACGCAACTCTCCCACGAGGATAATATCAGGGTCTTCACGCAAGGCACCTCTGAGTGCGGCCGAAAATGAACGGGTGTGCAGGCCCACCTCCCTGTGGTTTACAACAGCTTTGTCACTCTTATGGACAAACTCAACAGGATCTTCAATGGTGATAATATGGTCTTTCCGGGTCCGGTTAGCTTCGTGAATAATCGCGGCGAGTGTGGTCGACTTTCCGCTGCCCGTAGGACCGGTGACCAGGACCAACCCTCTCGGCAGGGTAGCAAGACGCTTAATGACCTTTGGAAGGCCCAAATCATCACAGGTCAAGATAATTGTAGGTATTTCTCTAAAAACAGCACCCACGCCATTTCTCTGTTGGAAGAAGTTGGCACGGTACCGGGCCAGCCCTGGGATTTCATAAGCAAAATCCACATCTCCTGTCTCTTCAAAGACCTTAATTTTATCTTCGGCAGCAATTTCGTACAACATTGCTTTTAAGCTATCGTTATCAAGTGGCTTATATTTCACTCTCTCCAACTCACCCTGGATCCGGAGCACAGGCTGCTGGCCGGCCATCAGGTGCAGATCAGACGCCCCCTGTTCATTCATGAGCTTAAAAAAAGCGTCTATTTGTGCCATAAATTCCTCCTGGTAAAATAAAGTATAGTCTTACAGGTAATGATTCTGGGCTGTGTTATCGGTAGATTTTCTCGACGACGTACTGTAATGTACGCCTTATTTAAAAATCTCTCTTCCCGCCAGACGGGACTAATTTGCAGCAATTGGAGTATTATACACAGGCGTGGGCACTATGTTCAACCACAAAATTGAAACCTGTGCGGTTAGATGCAGCGTAATTCCAGGATGTTCGGAATTAGCAAATCGAACAAATCACCGTTAAATAGCGAAACACAACATCCAATGGTGAAGTTTCACATATTACATATCGGCAACTTTACCACAGAACTTTAATTGCGCAAGATGCCCATAAATATAAAAATATTCACCACCCTTTTCCTGGCCATTTTTGTGACAACCCTGGGCGTTGGCCTGGTCGTACCCCTGCTGCCTGTCTATGCACATGAACTTGGGGCAGGCGCTTTTCAGGTAGGCCTTGTTTTTGCGGCCTTTTCCTTAACAAGAAGCATGTTTGTCCCATATTTTGGCAAGCTCTCTGATAAGAAGGGCAAAAAGCCTTTGCTCACAACAGGACTCTTCATCTTTTTCTTCCTGTCGATCCTTTACACCTATTCAAAAAATATAGAAACCCTAATACTACTAAGATTGGGCCAGGGGTTCGCATCAGCGATGGTCCTGCCTGTGGCTCAGGCCTACATTGGGATCATGACACCCCCACAAAAAGAAGGTCGCGTTATGGGCCTTTTCAACATTTCCCTTTACGGCGGTCTGAGTATCGGGCCCCTATTGGGCGGTGTGGTCAAGGACTGGTTCAGTATTAACGCGTCGTTTCTCAGCATGGGAGCGCTGTGCCTTTTTGGATTTGTGCTCTGCCTCCTGTTCCTCCCTCGGGAAGATGTGCTCCAGAAAAGCAACCCCTCTGGTTCCGGAAAATCTAAACCCTATTTGGCGATTGTAAAGACGCCTGCGATTTTCTCTCTTTTTACTTTCAGGATCTGTTTTACTACCTGCATTGGCATAATCTGGACCTTCCTGCCTCTTTTCGCCAATACCATGCTGGATCTTTCCAGTTCGGCCATCGGCTTCGTGATAATGATCAACGTATTTATTGCAGGTCTCCTGCAGGCGCCTATGGGATATATCGCTGACCGGTTCAGCAAAAAAGTCATGGTGACGGCAGGAGGCGTTTTAGCTATTATTTCATTATTATTCTTGAACTCTGCCACATCATTTAATGGACTGGTTATTGCCAATGGAATTTTTGGGTTGGCCGGTGGCATATCACTCCCCGCTATTATGGCCCTTGGTATAATTGAGGGCCGAAAAACTAAGGCCATGGGTTCCATTATGGGCATTCTTACACTGGCCCACAGCCTGGGCATGCTGGTTGGACCTTTGCTTGCAGGAATAATCATTGACGTTTTTTCAATTGAAACAATTTTTATTACAGGAGCTGCCATTCTGGGCGCCGGAACGATTGTATTTTTGAGGAATCACAAAGCATGAACAAAAATATCAGCCTGATAGAAGTTGATCTGTTCCCTTCGGAAATCAACAGTTTAGATCATCCTGAAGTCCTCCGCTTCAGGGAACTCCTGGAGGATGTGGCTCTGGAAAATCATTGCCGTCTCCTCTTTTTCGACATAGAAAACGGAATCGTGAGTTTCTCGTTTGACAGCGATAAACTTATGGCCAATATCCTGAAGATCTTTCAAAATGACAGCCAAACTTAACCTTGATCATATTACAATCATCCTCGTGCAAGCCCAGATTCCGGAAAACATCGGTTCAGTAGCCCGTGCCATGAACAACATGGGTCTCAAACAGCTCGTTCTGGTGGATCCCAAGAACTGTGATCTTTCCCGTGTGCTCAAAACCGCCACCGGCAGCTCAATTGATGTGGTAGAAGAGATGGAGGTTTTCGAAGATCTTAAAGAAGCATTGGGACCTTACCAATACGTTGTGGGAACCACTGCCCGTATAGGTTCACTCCGTCCGGCCATGACTCACCCCCGTCGCCTGGCCGGGGACCTTATCCGGATCTCGCAAAATAACCGGGTAGCAATCCTTTTCGGTCCTGAAGATCGTGGACTTTCAAATGAACAGCTCCGATACTGCCATACGCTGGCCACAATCCCAACAGCGCACTTTTCTTCCCTGAATCTGGCACAGGCAGTGATGATTGTCTGCTATGAAATCTTCTTAGTTAACCGTGAAAAAATACCCGAACCCCTGCCTCGCCTTGCCAATAAATTTGAACTTGAGGGTATGTACGAACACCTTAAGGCTGTATTAATGAAAATCGGTTTCATTGATCCTCAGAACCCTGAGCACTGGATGCTTAATATTCGACGTTTCCTGTCCCGACTCCCTTTAAGGGCCAGAGAAGTCCGGATAATCAGAGGAGTGTGCCGCCAGATTGACTGGTACACTGAACAGTTGGAAAAACTAAGAAAGGAAAATGAGGAATGTTAGGGGCTTGTTTAGGCAGTCTTCGGGCCTGGAAATAATCTTGGATGAATTGTTTAGAAGAAGTTGAGTGGTTGAGTAGTTTCCTTCACAACTCAACAACTCAACGAATTAACAACTCAACTATGTTTTTTTATGAAAAAACGCCATTTACAAAACATATCCACAGGATGAGGGTCGGGAGGAGCGAAAAGGCATTTGACCTGAATACGATCGTCTACTGCCTGAGCAAAGTTTGTAAATTCCCCACGGTGCATCTCCTTACACACAAACTCGCTTAGGCCTCGCTTGAGCCTTGCCTCCTGCGTGGGACAGGATGGTACAGAAATGATGACTTCATCATCAGATTCATGAATCTCATATCCCACAAGGATACACCAGGGGAAAAGTCTGAGGGCCTTTACAAAACCCTTTAGGCCTGTTTCCTCGATTTGAAATCGAGAGACCAGGTCTTTACCGGCCATGCCGGCCACACGGTCCCACACCCTCTCATTGATTCGTTCAGCGGTTGGCTGGTCAAAGCGCTCTCCCACATAGATAAACCAGAATGCATCCACCACTCTGTAGTGCCAGAGAAGAAACTTGATATATTCCCGGAGTTCAGATGCTTTCATATTATTAAAAATTTCAAAATCCATTTATTCCCCCCCTTTCTTCCAAATACTTTTGTGAAGCGGCTATATTTCGCTCCGCGAAACGGTCCGGCGCATGCGTTTTATGTCGCTGCGGCGACGCTTGGTCTCCATCCGTCTCCTTTTCGATGCGAGTGTCGGCTTTGTCCTGCGCCGGGGTTTGGGTTTTTCAGCAGCCTTACGGATCAGCTCCACCAGCCGACCAATCGAATCCTGACGGTTTCGCTCCTGAGTACGGAACCGCCGGGCGTCGATAATCAATACGCCATCTTCGGTGATACGCCTGCCAGCCAGGCGGATTAGACGCTTGCGAACGTCATCGGGCAAAGACCGGGAGTTAACCACGTCAAAGCGGAGCTTCACGGCCGTGGCCACCTTATTGACGTTCTGGCCGCCTGGTCCCGAGGAGCGAACAAACTCCTGTTGGATCTCACGCTCATCAATACTAATATTTCGTGTAATATAGATCATCCGCAATAGCTTGGCAATTTTGACAGGATAGACAGGATTAACAAGATTGAAATCATGTCCATACATGCCTGCCCCGCGGACCGCGGGGTGAAACAGTCAAATTTTTTATTTTATACACTGGGCTGCAGAACATCCAGCGACCCAACCAGTTGAAA
>JAUUWD010000331.1 GCA_030589225.1 Desulfobacteraceae bacterium
AAATTCCCGCCAGATTGATGGGGACAGCCTTGCGAATCCTTCCACCCGGCGGTCCAGCCGTAAGTACCGTGTGCCCACGGTTCGGATTGACAGGTTTTTGGACCCTTTGCAGATCTGCCACAGGATGATCCCATCGCCACCGAAAGTTTCCCATATCTCTCCCCCCGGCAAAGGACCTTTTTGTGCTATGAGTTTAATAATCACTTTTTCCATTCAGATATTCTTACTGCCTTCCGAGTTCCGAATTGTAATTTTTCGACGTTGCCTGGCGAGTTCTCGCTTATCGACCACTTCATCCGATTCATCGATGATCTCCCTACCAAGGATTTCCTCCAGGATATCTTCCAGCGTGATCAGACCTGCAAGTCCTCCATATTCATCAAGAACCACAAAGAGGTGCTGTCTTAAATCCAGAAACTCCATCAACACCCTGTTTAATCTGGCCGTTTCAACCACAAAATGAACGGGTCGCATGAGTTCCGTGAGGCGCATATCTACCTCGCCTTCCGCAAGTGCCATGGAAAGTTCTTTTGTTAGTACAATACCCACCACATCCTCTGTATCCTGATCGTAAACCGGAAACCGGCTGTGTTCCCATTTTTTTGGTATTTTGATGGCTTCCTGCAGTGAAAGATGTTCGCTCAGCGAAAAGACCACGGTTCTGGGTGTCATGACATCTTTGACTTTCTTATTTTGCAGGGTCAGAATATTCTCAATGGCCTGTTCCTGATACGGCTTGATGCCACCTGTCCTAAGGCTCATTTCGGCCATGATTCTAATCTCTTTGGCGGTTACCGATTCTTTGGTTTTACCCCTGTAAACCATTTGTGTGATCAGTCCGCTTAACCAAATGGCCGGCGTCATAAACCAGACAAGCAATTTCAATGGATAGGCAACAAAAGGTGCCAGTTCCCTGCCATAGACCACTCCTGCTGTCTTGGGAATGATCTCGGAAAAGACCAAAATTACCAGGATGAAGAACACGGAAAAATACACAAGCCACTCATGTCCGAAAACCGCAGTTGCAGCTGCGCCTGCAAAGGCGGCCCCTGCTGTGTTGGCGATGGTATTGAGTGACAGTATGGCTGCTATGGGTCGGTCTACATTCTCCCGCATTTTCTTAAAGATTTTCCCTCCCGGTTTTCCTGCCTTGGCCATTACCTCAATATGCCTTATGGGTAGAGCGTATAGAACCGCCTCAAAAAGCGAGCATCCGGCGGATATGAAAACGGCAAAACTCACTGCGAGAATTAGTTCTAACATCTTTTATTAAACCTCCTCGGTAACATCTCAAAAAGTTCGGGCATTCCGCCTGCTTCCCCCTTTTGCAAAGGGGGATTGAGGCCCGCCCTCCAGCCAAGCGGAGCGAGGCGGATGGGGGGATTTTTCTAATTCAGCCCGGATTTATTGAGCATTTACCATTCTTCATTGCATCTGGTTTGTTGATATTAAAAAAGGACTCCAATTGCGGATCAAAGCGTCGAATTTCGTTTTCATCAACGTAGCGGACCGATACCTTGGGGAAAAATCGGAAAACCTGGTATTGGCTGGAATCAATCAAGCGTTTTATTGGCGGAAGGCAACGCTTGCCATAGAGCGCATGCAGTGCCTCGGTACCCGCATGTGTCCTGGGAACCACCGCATCAAAATCGTACCGGACTTCCACCATATGATGAATCAGCTCCCGGTTAAGATGAGGCATATCACAGGCCACAAAAAAGCCTGCTTGATTTCTGATAGTCATCAACGCCGTAAAGATCCCACCTAAGGGTCCCAGGCCCTTAATGAGATCTTCATGCATTGGGAGTTTAAGGTAGGAGTATTCATCCGGGGTATTGGTGATGAGGATCAGATGTCTAAATAGAGATCTCATAACATTGATAACTCTTTCAATCAATGGAATGCCGTCAATTGTCACCAGGGCCTTGTTCCTGCCATAGCGGAGGCTCTTGCCGCCCGCAAGGATAACCCCTGTAACATCTTTGATCTTCTTCATATCACCCTACTCCCCTTCGAATCCTGCAATACGACGGGCATGGCTATAGATTCTGTTGGAATGCTGGGCCATGTCAATTAAGGTGATATTATAAAACTTGGCCGCCTCAACTGCGCTGGAAGTGGGCCTGGACATGGCCACAAAGACAGGGAACCCGATTCTTGTGGTTTTAAGAATCATTTCCAGGCTGGCCCGACCGCTCGAAACCAATATCTTGTCGTCGGTGGAAATTCCATTGATCAGGGTCAATCCAATGACCTTGTCCAGCGCGTTATGACGCCCCATGTCTTCACAGTGAAAAACGGTTTTACCGGTGGAATCAAAAAGTATGGCAGCATGAGCCCCACCTGTTCCCCTGTAAAGCGGTTGAAGCCTTTCAAGCTTAGCGGGAAGTTCTTTTAAGATTTCCATAGAAAATCGGTGCCGGCTTTTCACTCGATTCAATCCTCGACTTAAATCATAGTAGTTTTCCTTTCCACAAATGCCGCAGCTTGAATAGGAAATCCTCTTTGACGACTTATTAGATAAGAGGTCTGAATTTTGCGGAGAAATCGAAACTTTAGCCTCAATAACCTGGCCACCATCCTCCTTTTGGGCCTGAGAAATAATGCATTCTTCAATTTCAGAGATATCGCTGACGAGACCATCAGTGAAAATAAAACCGATTACCAGCTCTCTCGTCATTTCAGGTGTGAACATGATGAGAATATGTTTTTCGCGATTAATGACAATTTCAAGGGGAGACTCGACGAGAAGGTTGCTGGTTTGTGGCAAAAAAGTGTCTTTTGAATAGGTAAAAGACCGGAAAGCCTTTGAGAGTTCATTGGGTGGCATGGTTAAGGATATAGTTGAGCATGTTTTTACTTGTATCGTTTGATTGTTAG